>DAOTMJ010000020.1 GCA_035450225.1 Candidatus Hydrogenedentota bacterium | reverse complement strand
TGCCTCGATGCGGCTTAGAAACGGAGTACATCATGCCCCTTTTTGCAGAACTTGAAGCACGTGACTACAAAGGTACGGATAGGGCTCCTCAAGCGGCCGCCAGACGTTGGCGCAACTCCCAGATCACGCGGTAGGCCAGAAAACATGCGAAAAGATGGCCGCGGACCTGCATTTCGTTGAAGTGGCGGATCGGGCGCGTCTGAATGTCGGTCGGGGGATGACGTTGCCTCTCAAAATCTACCGGCTTGAACGGGCTTCGTTGTTTCCCGTGGAAAAAATTGTTTGAATTTGAATGGCGCCTTGTTTTGGCCTGATAGATCCCCGGGGCAAGAATCGGCGATTTTTGGGCCTGCTATCGTTTTCCTATTTCTTGCAGGGTTTGAAGGCAGACATCGGGTTTGTTGGTGATGATGCGGTTGATGTTCCAGGCGGCAATCCGGCGCATCACGTCCGGGTCGTCCACGGTCCAGATGGCGACTGTCCGGCCTTCGGCGCGGCATTGGCGGACGCCGGCCTCGTCGAGCGAATCGAGGTTGGAGTTGAAGCCGGCAACATCAAGCCAGTTTCGCCATTTCAGGTAACTCGGCCAGCGTTGCGGATTGTCCTTGTCCTTGAGGGCCAGCATTTCGACGCGGATGCGCGGGGCTTCGTGGCGGGCGATGGCGCAGACGATCGGCGAGAAGGATTGGATGACGACCTGGCGGGCCATGCGGTGTTCGCGAACGATTGCGACGACCTTGCGCGTAAGTTCCAGATTCCGGGTGCCGCTATTTTCGATCATGCGATGCATCGCGCGTTTCATTTCCGGTGTCATTCGCTTTCGATCGCCGGCCATTTTCATGATGTCCGTCATGAGCGCCGAATCGTCTTGCGCGTTTTTGATTTCGATATAAACGCCGATGCGGCGTTCGCGGGCCAATTCGAGCGCCTCCACAAGCAAGGGCAGGCGTTCGCCGGCAAACCGGGGATCTTTCCATGAGCCCGCGTCGAGTTGTTTCAATTCAGCGAGGGTCCGGTCACGGACGGGGCCCTCGCCGTTCGTGGTGCGGTCGAGCGTGTCGTCGTGGATCACGACGACATGCCCGTCCCTACTGAGCGTGCAGTCCAATTCGAACCAGTCCGCGTTCATTTCCTTGGCAAGGGCGAAGGCGGCGAGGGTGTTTTCCGGTGCATAGGCGCTCGCGCCGCGGTGGGCGATGACGTCAATGGCGCCCTTTGGGGCGCCGGGACGAAACGGTGTGACGCATCCAGTCATGACAAGAACTCCCATGATCCCGGTAATTGAACACCTGAATCCAGCACACATAAAAGGGTCTCCCTATGCCATTGGCCGCGAAGTCGCCCACCACATATGGCAAGAGGTTTTACAAGCCATGCATGAGTATAAAGAGGAAGTCGGGGTCAATTCCAGACCATTTCAGGCTCAGGGCAACGAAACGCTTTGTTCGGCCTGCTGCTCAAGCAAAGCGTTTGCACGAAATTTGTCCATGATGGCGTCGGCTATCAATTTGTGTCCGAAGGATGTCGGATGAACAAAATCCCACCAGAGAAAGCCGTCGTCGTAATGCTGCCGGAGATAGTCATGGAGATCCAGACAGGGAACGTTACATTCGCGGGCCACTTCCCGCATGGCAGGGTGATTAGGCATGTCGCCCGGCCAGCGTTCGATGGTGTTTGGCTCCAGGCAGATTACGGTTTTGATGCCGTGTTGTCTGCTCAAGGCAATCATTTCACGAAGATTGCCGGCCAATACGCCCGCATCCTTATCGTTGTTGGCAAGATTGACAACCAGGACCATTGGCCGTAGCGGCACAAGCAAATCGCGATAGAGTTCGATGAGCAATTCGGAGTCCCCGCCGCCTATACCCGCATTGATGCACTCGTATCGCGTACCGGCCGGCGCCTCGTCGTCCAGTTGCCTTTGGATGCGGTCCACAAAGCGATGTTCCGGCTTTCCGGCGCCGGCTCCCCGCGTTTGGGAAGTGCCAAGGAAGACGATCCGAACAACGCCTGGACCCGGATCGGGCGCATATTCCCTGACACGTTCCTTCAGTATACAAACACAGGCATTTCTGACCCTGTTCACCACTTCCTCGGAGAAATGCCCCTCCCGGGGATAGTTTTGCTGGGAAAAATAGACAATCGTGAATACGCATGCCAATACAACAACGATCAGAACGTCAAGAAACACCAGCCCAATCACCTGATGTCGCGGCGGAAACTGGGCGCGTTTCATCATTGGCAGCATCAACAGGTTGAACAATGTGGCCGCGACAAATCCCGCGATCAGGCAGGCAAGCCAATGACGGCGATTGGCGAACGAATCATGGATCACGGTTCCGTCCGTTTGATGCGCCACAACATCATCTACAAGGGCCGTTGTCTGGCATCCCCGGAATCCCAGCGCGGTGAACGGCTTCCACGGCATTTGCTCCAGTTGAACCGGTTGACCATCCATCGCCAAAAGCGGAACGCCGTTCCCCGACGCCCGCACGTTCACACGATGCCATTTCCCCGTGGATAGAGGAGGAATGGGAACGGGTTTTTTTTCTAGAAATTGTCCTTCGCGGGTTGCATGAAAAGTTATCGAGGGAAAACGGGGATTTGCACTCAGACGGATGCCGAAGGACTCTTCTTCATTCTGATGACAGACAAGGCTTGCGTATGCGTCCGTTTCCAGGAAAAGACGAAATTCCAGTTCGGCGATGGCGACCGGTTTGAAATACATCATTTCTTGGAATCCATGCCACGCGCCAAGGTTCAAATGCCCGCGCGCCAGCGCTTGTGCGGTTTTCTGATATGTGTCGACTGCCATGGCCGCCACGAGCGAAGACTTGGAATTTCTCCACCGGCCGTTGTTTTCCAGCGTATTGGTATGGAGGAGCACCACGGACATCGCCGCCACGGCCACCGCCGATTGTGCAATTAAAAGCACCGCCAGCGATCGTTTTGAGAAAGACAACATAGCTTGGAGCCAAGACACGGCGCGTTTTTACGACTGTAATCGTCTATGCGCGGCATCTTCGTTTACGGTAGCGGAATATAGCTGCCGTGCTGCCGTCAACTCACCACTCTTTTCGGGTGTTTACAGGATTCCATATTTTGACAAATTGATAAATTCGTCGTTCGATCGGTCCGTTACGGGGGAATATCCGGGCAACGGCTTGATTTGCGTGTGGTACGCATCGAGCAACCAGGAGGGTTGCGGAAAGTAGTCCGTTTCCATTTCAGCGGGCGGAACAATCCAGTTCCGGGCGCCGACCACGCAAATCGGGGCATCGAGATCGTCGAACGCGACTTGGCCGATCTGGCCGGCGATGGTATACAGGTAACTGCCACGTTCGCAGGCGTCGCTGGCAAGAATCAGTTTACCCGTCTTTTTGACGGAAGCGCACAGCGGTTCGAGATCGAAGGGCACAAGGCAACGCCCGTCAATCAGTTCGACGGAAATGCCGAATTCGTTTTCAAATCGCTTGACGGCTTCCTGCGCGACATACAGGGTGGCGCCGAAGGTCAGAATCGTCAGGTCGCGGCCTTCCTTGACAAGCGACGGCTCACCCAAGGGAACGGTGTAGTATTCGGCGGGCACGCCATCCGATCGGATAACCTCGGTCTGGTTGTAAAGGCGCTGGCTCTCGAAGAAAATGACGGGATCGTTGCCCATGAGCGCCGACGCCATCAGGCCTTTTGCGTCGTACGGCGTGGCCGGGAACGCGATCTTGAGGCCGGGAATGTGCGCGGCGAGCGCGGTCCAATCCTGCGAATGCTGCGCGCCGTATTTGCTGCCGACGGATACGCGCAACACGACCGGCATGCGGCAGTAGCCCGCCGACATCGCCTGCCACTTCGCGAGTTGGTTGAAGACCTCGTCGCCGGCGCGGCCCATGAAGTCGCAATACATCAGTTCAACAATCGGACGGCCGCCTTCAAGCGCGAAACCAACCGCCGTGCCCACGATGGCGCCTTCGGATATCGGGGAATTGAACAGGCGATGATAGGGCAGCGCCTCGGTCAGCCCTTGGTAGACGCCGAACGCGCCGCCCCAGTCGCGGTTTTCCTCGCCATAGGCCACCACGCGCCAATCGTTGTAGAAATGATGGACGATCGCCTCGAAGATGGCGTCGCCGAAAGTCACGGCCTTCGCGCCTTTCAACACCGCGCCGTTATCATCAATCCCCTTGCGGGACTTTTTCGCGATTTGCTGGACGCGGGGAATCTGGTCCATCGGAATTCGGACGTCGTCAGGGCGGGCGAGACCGGGCAGTTTTTCCTCGCGCACATTGGAGAACATGCAGAGGGCCACCCCGGTATGCGCGCCGAGTTTCATGCGCGGCGAAATCGCATCGTCCGCGACGAGACGGCAGGCTTTGCTGATTTTGCGCTTGGCATAATCGCGCACGGCTTGCAATTCGTCTTCCGATGCGACGCCCGCCGCAACCAGTTTTGCGCTGAATTCGAGCAACGGATCAACCTTGCGCCACATTTCAATTTCTTCGCGTTCGCGATACGACGATTGATCGCTGGGCGAGTGGCCGGTCTGCCGATAGCACTGCACGTCAAGCAACACGGGGCCGCGCTTTTCGGCGAGGATTTGCAATTTGCGCTTGTAGGCATCCGCCAGCGCGAGCGGATTGTTGCCATCCACCGTTTCCGCGTGCATGTTGTCCGGGTTGAGCGCCGCGCCGACCCGCGCCAGATGATCGAATCCCATCGTCTCGCCGATCGGCTGTCCGCCCATGCCATAGAAATTGTTCATGAAATTGAAAATAATCGGCATGCCGCCACGGTGCGCTTCATCCCACAAAGTGTTGAATTGTCCCATCGTCGCAAACGCGAGCGCTTCCCACACCGGCCCGCAACCCATCGAGGCATCGCCGATGTTCGCCACGACAATCCCGCCGGGACTGAAGATCTTTTTGTAAAGCGCCGCGCCCGTGGCAATGTCCGCGCTGCCGCCCACAATCGCGTTGTTCGGATAGATGCCGAACGGGCAGAAAAACGCGTGCATCGAGCCGCCCATGCCCTTGTTGAATCCGTTTTCGCGGCCCAAAATCTCCGCCAGCAGGCCGTAAAGAAGGAAATCTATGCCCTGTTCTTCTTCCTCGTCGGACGCAAATGCGGGCTTCTTCGACTTGCCCTTGCCGGACACGACAAGCGGCGTCCAGTTCGGATCGTGCCGTTCGATTACCCGAAGCGTGGCCCCGCCGAAGTATCCCTCCATGATGGGACGCAATGAGGCGCCCTTGAGTTCCAGCACGGCGCGCAGACCCTTTGCGATGATTTCGCCGTGGCTGCGGTGGCTGCCGAAAATGTGGTCCTGAACCTTCAGGTAAAACGCCTCGCCGACCGCCGCGCCCTCTTGTCCGAGCGACAAATGCGCCGGCCCCGCGTGCTTGCAGGCGATGCCCTCATACGCGCCCAGTTTCTTGACCTGATCCAGCATCGTCTCGAACTCGCGGATCAGCGCCATGTCGCGGAAAATGCGGATACACGACGCGGGCGTAATGTCCGGGTTCGACGCCAATTCTTCCTTCAGCGTCTTGTTGTAGGTATTTACGGGGATTTGCCCCAGTTTCAACACCGCGCTCTTGCGGACTTTTTCGGGAATCACCATCAACTTCTTTGCCATGACAACACCAACCTTTTCATCGTAATAACCGTATTGGGCCGGACGCGGAGCCACCCCCGCCACGGCATGCGATTATAGCAAACGGGCCATACCGCCCGCACCTGCGGCGGGATCGATCCTGGAAGGCAACCATCAGATAGAGAGGATCTCGCGCAGGGCGGCCAGGAGAAGATCCATCTCTTCATTCGTGCCGATGCTGATGCGGATCGCGTTTTCAAGGCGGCGGGCCTTGAAATAGCGCACGACGATCGCGCGTTCACGCAGCGCCTCGAACAGCGTCCGGGCGGACGGTTGCCCGTCCCATTGGGCAATCACGAAATTGGATTGGGATTCGGGCACGGCGAAACCCATTTCGCGCAGGGTGGCCGTGACGCGCGCGCGGGTCTTTCGGACTTTTTCAGCGTTGACGGTCATGTGGTCGTAGTCCCGCATGGCGGCAAGGCCGGCGGCCTGCGCCACGGCGTTGAGGTTGTACGAATCCTTGACTTTGAGAAACTCGCCGATGATTTCCGGTCGCGCGACAGCGATTCCAAGGCGCATGCCGGCGAGACTGAACGACTTTGAGAAAGTCCGCATCACGATGGCATTGTCGAAACGCTTCGGAAAATCCATGCAATTGTCGTCGGAAAAATCAACGTAGGCCTCGTCAATGACGACGATTCCGTCGAAGGTCCGGCAGAGCCGTTCGATGGCTTCGCGCGGGGCGCACACGCCGGTCGGCGCGTTGGGACGCGGCAGGATGCACAGGCGCGCAGCCGTGTTGAAGAATGCTTCCGTCAATTGAAACGATTCGTCGAGATCCACGAGCGTGGCTTTCGCACCGTGCAGGAGGGCCAGCGTCTCGTACAACGTATACGTCGGATAGGGGGTAAGAATCGCGTCTCCGGGATCGACAAAGGTTCGCACCGCCAACGCCAGCAACTCATCCATGCCATTTCCGGCGACGACCCAATCCGGCCCGTCGTATCCATAGCGTTTGGCGCATTCGGCGCGCAATTCGACGGCAAGGGGATCGGGATACCGGCGCAGGGCGTCCGGGGAAAGGCCGCGCACGGCTTCGAGAACCCGCGGCGACGGCGGATAAGGGTTTTCGTTCGTGTTGAGTTTGACGATGTTGGGCATGCGCGGCTGTTCGCCGGGCACATATCCCTCAACACCCTCCAGGATCGTTCGTCGGTATTTCACAACCGGACCTCCAGGGCATTCGCGTGCGCCGTCAACTGTTCCGCCTCCGCCAAGCGGCGGATATCGGCGGCGTCTCGCATCAGGCGCTCATACGAATAGGAAATGATGCTCGTGACTTTTCTGAAATCTTCCGCCGTGAGCGGCGACGCGTACCGCGCGCGGCGTCCCGTCGGCAGGATGTGGTTCGGCCCCGCGAAATAGTCTCCCATCGCGACGGACGTGTAGGCGCCAAGCATGACGGCCCCGGCGTTCGTGATTCGGTCCAGGACGGCGCGGGGATCGCGCGTCTGGATGGACAAGTGCTCCGGCGCGATCCAGTTCGACAGCCGGATCGCCTCGTCGAGATCGCGCACCTTCACAAGGAATCCCTGTCCGGCAAGCGATCGGTCAATGATTGCCTTGCGCGGCAGGGCGGCAGCCTGCTTCGCGGTTTCTTCTTCGACCCGGGCGATCAAGTCCCATGACGGCGTTACCAGCACGGCGCGCGCTTCTTCATCGTGTTCAGCCTGCGCCAACAGTTCCGCGGCGACGAACGCCGGGTTCGCGGCATCGTCGGCGATGACGACGACTTCGGAAGGCCCGGCTTCCGTGTCAATGTCGCAAATACCGTTGACAAGGCGTTTGGCCAAGGCCACGTAGGCGTTGCCCGGGCCGGTGATTTTACAGACGGCGGGGATATGTTCGGTTCCGTAGGCCAGCGCGGCGATGGCCTGCGCGCCGCCGACACGGAAGATGCGCGTAGCGCCGGCCAGTTTTGCCGCCGCCAGCACCACGGGATGGATGCCGCCATGGTGGGAAGGCGGCGACACCATCAGAATTTCCCCGACGCCCGCGACGCGCGCCGGCGCAATGTTCATCAACACCGACGACGGATAGAAGGCCTTGCCGCCGGGCACATAGACGCCGGCCGTCGCGATGGGCGCGACACGCTGGCCGAGAATAGTTCCGTCCGGCGCGGTTTCCTCCCAGGATTCGCGCAAGTGTTTCGAGTGATAGGCCCGAATGTTCGCGTGGGCGCGTTCGAGCGACTGCATCAGCAGCGGATCCACTTGCGCCGACGCTTGTTCGATTTCTTCGGGCGTGACTTCAAAACGGTCCGGCGAAATCCGCACGCCGTCGAAACGTTCCGTGAATTCGGCGACGGCCTCGTCGCCCCGCGTTCGCACGGCATCGAGGATGGCGCGGACGGATTCGAGTTTGTCCCCGTCCGATTCGCCCGCGACGCCGTTTCCGGCGCACACGCGCATGGCAACGGGCTGGAAATCCGCGTCGCCGGTTATTTCAAGCGTCGTCATTTGTCGTTTGCCCTTTTGCCCGCGATCGAACCGATCCGACCGATCCGGCGGATCGGTCCGATCAACACCTGATATCTCCATTTTTCAATCGTGTACCCGCTCGATATCCGCGCCAAGTCCCGCCAGCCGTTCTTCGATGCGCTCGTATCCGCGATCGATATGGTACACGCGCGCAATGGCCGTTTCGCCCTTTTTCGCGGCCAGCCCCGCGATAATCAGCGCGGCGCTGGCGCGCAGATCCGACGCCATCACGGGCGCCCCGCTCAGCGCGGGCACGCCACGCACGACGGCGCTGTTGCCGTCGAGATCGATCTGCGCGCCCATGCGGGCGAGTTCGGCCACTTGCATGAAGCGGTTCTCGAAGACGGTTTCACGAATGACGCTGACGCCGTCGGCGATGGCCAGCATGGCCATCGCCTGCGCCTGCAAATCCGTCGCGAAACCCGGATAGGGCTGCGTAATGATATCTATCGCCCTTGGCCGCTCCGGCGCCTTGACGCGAATGCGCGCGCCATGCACTTCAATCTCGCCGCCGGCCTCGCGCAGTTTCGTGAGGCATGTCGGCAGATGATCCGCGTTGGCGTTGAGCACGGTCACGTCGCCGCCCGTTGCCATCGCCGCAATCAAAAACGTGCCCGCCTCGATGCGGTCGGCAATGACCACATGTTCGGCGCCGCCGAGCGAGTCAACGCCGACGATCGTGATGAGATCCGTGCCCGCGCCGGAAATCTGCGCGCCCATCGCGTTGAGGAACCGCGCGAGGTCGGCAATTTCCGGTTCCCGAGCGACGTTGCTCAACCGTGTCACACCCTTGGCCCGGCACGCGGCCATCATGATATTCTCGGTCGCGCCGACGCTGGGGAAGTCCATCGCGAAATCCGCGCCCGTCAACTCGCCCTCAGCCACGACATAACCCTCGTCTATGCATATTTTGGCGCCGAGCGCCTCAAGTCCCTTGAGGTGAATATCCACGGGGCGCGTGCCGATGGCGCAGCCGCCGGGCAACGACACGCGGGCTTTCCTGAATTTGCCCAGAAGCGGACCCAGCACGAAAAACGACGCGCGCATCTTGCGGACAAGGTCGTAGGACGCGGTCACGGAATTCATTGTCGAGGCATCGAGCGTCATGTAACGCCCGGTAAATTCGACGGACATGCCCATGCTCGCGAGGAGTTTGTCCATCGAAAAAATGTCGTGTAGACAGGGGACGTTGTGCAGCGTGCATGGGCCGTCTGCAAGGATTGCGGCGGCCATGAGGGGCAAGGCGGCATTCTTTGCGCCGCGCACCTGCACGCTTCCCTTGAGTGGTTTGCCGCCGCGAATCAGGATCTTGTCCATACACCTTGCCCGTGTTCAAACAAACGGCCCAAAGCGGCATGCTTTGGGCCGAATCGTCACTTGTTCCGTATCAGTTTGTCGCCGGAGCCGCGGGCGCTTCCGAGGGAGCCGCGGGCGCTTCCGCAGGCGATACGGGCGCTTCCACTGGAGCCGCGGGCGCTTCTTCCGCCGGAGCCGCGGGCGCTTCCACTGGAGCCGCGGGTGCTTCCGCGGGCGTCACTGTCACGGATGTCGAGGGCGCGACAGGCGCATTGTCTGTGAGCGCACTACCCAAATCGTCGAGCGTGCCCGGTGTCAGGGCCTGGTCGGCGGGCGCGGTAATGGCCGAGGCGTCTTCCGACAGTTTTTCAGGCGCCGATCCCTTGCCGATACGCCCCACGATGATGGACATGACCAACGCCAACGTCATGAAAATCCCGGCCATGATGTAAGTCAGTTTTTGCGGGAGGCTCTTGCTCGCGCGCGGCCCGAAAACGGTTTCGGAACCCGCGCCGACGCCAAACGCGCCGGCAAATCCGACCCCCTTGCCTTTTTGCAGGAGCACGATGACGATCAGCCCGATGCAACTAAGCACATACGGTACTATCAAAATCCACCAAATCACATCCCACATCGCCGTTTTGTCCTTCCCGGTTCCGGGTTTACAGAGCGCCTTTCACAATGGCCGCGAACCCGTCCGCCTTCAACGCGGCGCCGCCGACCAGCGCGCCGTCCACGTCCGGTTTGGCCATCAACTCGGCGGCATTGTCGGCCTTGACGCTGCCGCCGTACTGGATGCGAACCTTGTCCGCGACCGCCGCGCCGAACTGCGTCTTCAACAAGCCACGCACGAAGGCGTGCGCTTCCTGCGCTTGTTCGGGGGTGGCCGTCACGCCCGTGCCGATGGCCCAGACCGGTTCATAGGCCACCGACACCCGGTCGAAATCGGCCTCGGTCAAACCGGCCAGACCCTGGGTGACCTGGCGGGCCAGCACGTCGTTCATCTTGCCGCCTTGGCGTTCGTCGAGGGTCTCGCCGATGCAAAACATGACCTTGAGGCCCGACGCCAAGGCAAATTTCACTTTTTCATTCAACAATGCGTCGCTTTCGCCGAAATACTGCCGCCGTTCACTGTGGCCGATAATCGTCCAGGAGCAGCCGACGTCTTTCAGCATCTGCGGCGAGATTTCACCCGTAAAGGCTCCGCTTTCCTTTACATAACAATTTTGGCCGCCCAGTTCCACGTTCGAACCTTTCAGCGCCTCACCCACGGCCTGCAACGCCGTAAACGTCGGGCATACCACGATATCCACGCCCGTGATTCCCGCCACCAACGGCTTCAACTCATTGACCAGCCTCACGCCGTCCGCGACGAGCAGATTCATCTTCCAGTTTCCGGCAACCAACGGCTTTCTCACGATACAACCTTTCTTCCACTTCGTAAAGACACACCACCCCGCTTCCTACACGCATGGAGCGGCAAATCGAGCGATTATGCTACCATAAAAACGCAAAGCGAAGCAAATGGAAACGGACGAAGGCAGCGGAAAGGCGGCGTTATGTTGGATTCTTTGGGACGCAGATCGTTTTTGGCGTCGGCGGGCGGCGCGGCGTTGGGCGCGTCGGCGCTGGGCAAAGGCGTGGCGGCGGCGGAACCGGGGCAAGCGCGGCACGGCAAACGCCGCGCGCCTTTCCGGGAGGATCGCCATGAGCCGGATTTCTGCGTCGTGGGTGGCGGCATGGCGGGCGTCTGCGCGGCGCTGGCGGCGGCACGGCACGGCGCGAAGGTCGTGCTGATACAGGATCGCCCGGTTCTCGGCGGCAACGCATCCAGCGAGTGTCGCATGCACATCTGCGGGGCGGACCGCCACAAATTGCCGCATCTTCGTGAAACAGGCATCCTCGAGGAACTCCGCCTCGAAAACGCCCACCGCAACCCGAACAGCCACTATTCCATCTGGGATCTGATCCTGTATGAAAAAGTCCGTTTCGAGCCCAACATCACCTTGCTGCTGAACTGCTCATGCCTTGACGCCGAAATGAAAGGACGCCGCATTCAAAGCGTCCGCGCATGGCAACTGACCACCCAAAAATGGCACACGATTCGCGCGGCCCTTTTCGCGGATTGTTCGGGCGACGCAATCCTGGCCCCATTGACCGGGGCGGAGTTTCGCATCGGACACGAAGCCCGAAGCGAATACAACGAATCCATTGCGCCGGAAATCGCAGACCGCCGGACAATGGGCATGACGTGTCTTTTCCAGGCGCGCGAATATGCAACGCCGCAACCCTTTGAACCGCCGCCGTGGATTTATCGTTTCGATCGCGAGGAGGATTTGCCCTACGGCGCGAAGGGGCACCGATGGCTGCAAATGGGCTACTGGTGGATCGAACTGGGCGGCGAGGACGACAGCATCGCCGACACAGAGTCGGTACGCGACGAATTGTTGAAAATCACCCTGGGCGTATGGGACCACATCAAAAATCGCGGCGATCACGGCGCGGACAACTGGGCGCTCGAATGGATTCAGTTCCTGCCGGGCAAGCGCGAGAGCCGCCGCTATGTGGGCGACCATGTGCTTACACAGAATGACATCGAGGCCGAAGGCCGTTTCGACGATGTGGTCGCGTACGGCGGTTGGTCCATGGACGACCACCACTCCGCGGGTTTTCGCGCCGTGAAGCTCGGCGCCCCCGCGACGATATTCCATCCCGCGCCGTCGCCGTACGGTATCCCCTACCGGAGCCTGTACTCGCGCAACGTGGCGAACCTGATGTTTGCGGGGCGGTGCATCAGCGCGACGCATGTGGCGCTCAGTTCGACCCGCGTCATGGGCACCTGTTCCGTCATGGGCCAGGCCGTCGGCACGGCGGCGGCGCTTGCGTGCGCGAAAGGCATCGAACCGCGCGGCGTCAACACGCACATGCGGCAATTGCAACAAATGCTGCAGGACGACGATTGTTATTTGCCTTGGAAAAAGCACGAATTCACGGGGTTGACGATGCGGGCCGCACTGACGGCCAGCCAAGGCGACCCGGAACCGGTGAGGGACGGCGTCGAACGGCAAATCGGGACGGATCCGCATGCGTGGATCGCGCATCCGGGCGATGTATTGATGTACACATTTCCGGCCGAAACGGCGGTCAACGAGGCCACGCTGGTTCTGGACAGCGCGATGGACAAGGACATCACGTTGTCCCTGCACTACGCGACGCCCGATGCCGTTCGCATCCCCGCCGTCATGCCCAAAACATTTCGCGTCGAGGGATTGTCCGGCGGCGCATGGGAAACCATCCGGCGCGTCGAGAACAATCGCCAGCGGCTGGTGCGCATCCCCGTGAAACGAACACTCGGCGGAATCCGTTTCGTGCTCGAAGAAACATGGGGCGCCGCCGACAGCCGTGTCTATGCCTTCCATCTCGCCTGAATCCGCAAAAATCCATCGGACGCAAAACAGGTGGATGCGGATCAATAAAGGCCCTTGACGCGCTCGTCGAGCGTTTTGAGCGGCGGGAGGTCGTTTTCGGGTCGGTCGAGATAGAAATAACAGCAACTCGACCAGTCGTCCTCGCGCTCGAACAGGCCGTAGTCGTTCTTCCCATCGCCCTGCGTCCAGTCCACAGGCGCCTGTTCAGCTCCGGCCAGGATGTATTTCTTCCCCGAAGCGACCATTTTGGGCTTGCTGTCGGGGGTCCAGCAGCCGATTTGCTGCATGGTTACGCGGAGATCCTTGCGGAAGTAGACGGGATCCTTCACGTGAAACCGGTAGAAACAAAACTGAAACCGTTCCTTGTCGGCATAGGGACATCCCTGGTAGCGATGCGCGTACTGCCCCAGAAACCAGCCCGTCCCGATGTAATCTTCCGTGCCCGTGCCGCACAACGTCGGAAATTCTGTGTCGCCGTCAACGTAGAATTTGGCTTCGCCCTCGCCCCACCATGCGTTGAAATATTTTCCCGTGTCGGCAATCACGCCGACATTGACCCCGAGGAAACGGCCGCGCCCCGATATTTTCGGCAGAAACTCGTAATCCTTGCGCAGCGTCGTGGGATTCTCCCGGTTGAAATAGGCATGGAAATAGAGCGTGTCGGGACCGTGCGGATCCCCCACCGTGTAATCAATATCGTAGAAAAAGAGCGACAAGGCGACCTTTGTGGTGTTGGTAACCGTAATGCGCATGCCCTTTTTGAACGGCATTGGAATGCAACAGTTGAAACTGCGGCCTTCGGGACTCGAAAAATACTCGTTTTCAAAGGCATAGGCCCGGCCGAGGCCCATGCAGAAGAAATCGCCCAACGGCACGCTCGCGGCGGGCTTGTCCGCGCCGTCCCAATAAAAATCCAAGCGTATTCCGCGCAGCATCAACGGCGTCCGATCGCTGGTCGTAGCCCAGATGCGCCGGATCGTTCCCGTGCCGGACTTTTCCTCGGCAAGGACGCGCGTTTCACCGGGCGCAATCGGAAAATGCGGGTTGCCCTTTCGCCCGCCCTTGGCCTGGCCGCCCTGCCCTTTCGCGGCCGTGGGATTCTCGACGCTGGCCCACCGCGTTTCGATGCCGGGCGGCATCCGATAGACTTCGTCCGGCGCCGTGAACGCGCTTCCCGGCGAGGCCGGGGAAACATCCGCCGGTCCCGCGCAGGCCGGGCACAACATGGCCGGCGCCGCCGACACAACAACGAACAAACAACGCCAAATTGCCTTTCGCATGATCAACCCTCGTTTCCTGGACCCAATAAAATGACTGTAGCCGCTGCAAAGCGCGCGGATCAATTCTTTTTGGGTTCCGGTTTTTCCCGTTCAATGCCGCCTGCGCATGCCCGGACGGTAAAGGGTGAAAAGGCGCCCCCGGCTTGTTTGCGCGCGGGGAGCGTTTAGGATTATGGTGGAGCAAGACGGGTGGCCGGTTGAGAGCCCGTCACCGGCAACGCCTATACTTGAACAAGACATGGCGGCCGGGCCACCTTGGGCACGAATGCGGGAAACGAGGGCTGTCTCCCGGACCAGGAGGGAAAGAAGATGTTCTGTCCGAATTGCCGTATCGAATATGAAGAAGGCCTCGACCGGTGCGGCGAATGCGACGCCGCATTGGTGGCCGAACTTCCGCCCGAAGACGAGCCGGAGTACGTCGAATGGGTGACGGTTCTCACGACGAATAGGGAAGACGAGGCGATGGTGGCGGAGTCGGTCCTCGGTGCGGCGGGCATCGAGTGCAACGTCCAGGGACGGACTTTGCGCGTGCTGGTTCCCATGCCGGCGGGTCCCATTCAAATCGAAGTCCGTGCGGAAGATGCTGAAGCCGCCTTGGAACTCTTGTCCGAACATTTTGAGATAGACGCGGAATCCGAGGACGCGGAAGAAGCCGCAAGGGAACCGGAATCGTCCGGCACAGCCAGGGAAGTCATGGCGGATGAATACGCCGCCGATGCCGGTCTGGCCGACGAACCCGAAGGTGAACGGGAATACGTGGAATGCGTGACCGTGCTCTCCGCGCGCAATGAAGAAGAAATCATGGTCGTGCAATCCCTCCTCGGTTCGGCGGGTATTCCGTGTTATGCGAAAGGCCAGTTGATCCAGGACTTGTTCGCGTGGGGTCGTCTCGGCGCCGGATACAGCCTCGCAACGGGCCCTGTTGAAATCCAAGTCCAGGCCGAACACGCCGAAGCCGCACGACGCATCCTTGCCGAACAAATCAAAGAAGGATCGACGGCGGAAGAGTGAAACCATGAGCAACCTATTGCTGAATGAAGTCGAATACAAATACGACAAAACGGCATGGGGCACGTGGCGAAGTTATCTGTATCCGACGGGCCTGTTGTTTCGGGAATTCAGGTCGCACGGCAGTATCCTCGGCTGGCCGCTGATTCATTGCACCTACGGCATTTGCCCCGAGACCGGCAAGCGCATCGTGGCGCGCGGCGTGATTGCGGTGGGCCGTTTTGCCGTCGGCGGCTTGGCGATTGGGCACGCGTCGCTGGGGCTGATTGCCATCGGCCAGGCCGCGTTCGGCCTTGCGTTGGGTCTCGGCCAGTTGGCGACGGGCATCGCGGCGGTCGGGCAGGCGGCGCTGGCCCTGTCCCTGGGCTTGGGCCAATTGGCCACGGGCACGGTGGCCATTGGACAGATTGCGGTCGGCGAATATGCGCTGGGCCAGGCGGCATACGGCCCGCATCCATGGGGCGTCGAATACACCGATCCCGCCGCGAGGGAATTCTTCACCGGCCTGGCGAAAGGCCTGGGCGTCTTGTAGCGGGCGATGGATGTTGTGGACTATATGGACATGAGGAGAAACCGGATGCAGGTGGCAAGCGCACACCCCGACAGCCGCGAAACGCTTCGTGTGGCGGGTTCGGGATTTCTGGAAGTGTATCGTTCGGCGGTCGGCGAAGTGCCGGTGTTGCACGTCGAAGGTTCGCCGGAGGAAATGGGGCGGCAGTACGGCGCGCTGGCCGGTGACCGAATCCGGCGAAACATCAACCGGATGGTCGGACTGTTTACCGGCATGGGACTGCCCGAGGCCGTGGTGCATCTCGTGCTCGACAAGGCATGGGAACGGCTCGCCCGCCACACGCTCGACCGCCATCTGCGCGAAATGGCCGCGATTGCGGAAGGCGCGCGGGAGGCCGGATTCGATCTGAGCGTCGCGGACATCCAACGACTGACGGCTGTCACCAATTTCGACCTGTACCGCCGCGAGGAACGCATCATGGAAATGTTCGGGGCCGATATTGCCGCGCATTTCGCCGCGAACGACGCCCCACCCGGTCCCGCCTGCACCATGTTCTCCGTGTGGGGTTCGCGGACCGTGGACGGCAAGTTGTTCGCCTCGCGCAATCTCGACTGGGTCTCGCAGACCGGCATGCACGAGGACCGGCTTGTGACGGTCTACAAGCCCGATGGATTCAACGCGTTTGTCACGATGGACTATGCGGGAGTCGTCGGCGCCCTGGCCGGCATGAACGAGAAAGGCATCGCGTTTTCCGAAATCGGCGCGTTCAGCGCCAGCGAGGAATTCGACGGCACACCCTGGGTTCTCATCGCCCGGCGTGTCCTCGAAGAGGCCGGTTCACTGGAAGAAGGCGTCGCGCTGGTCGAACAGGCCAAACACACCATCGGCTATAACTACATGGTGGCCGATGGCGACCCGGACCATTTCGGCACGAAGGATTTCCGTCCCCGCGCGGCGGTTATTGAAACGAATTTCGAGTGTTGCGAGACCTTTTACGAGGACGATCCCAAGGAACGCCAGGCCTGCTGGACGGATCCCGGCGGCAATCCGGTTCCCTACGGGCTTCCACTCCGGGAAGCCGTCATGCGGGCCGACACGGCGTTCGGCGCACGGACGCGCGCATTGCAGGCGGCGGACAACGGGCCTGGAAACCCGGAAAACGACGGCGATCCACGGAAAGGCTCGACGTATCTGGAATGTCACGTGCCCATGCACGACCTGATTCGGGCATACGAAACCGGGCGGTCCTATGTGTACCCCCTGCGGGGAACGATCGTGCTGGAAGAGGGCGCCCCGAGGGCGATCGGGCCGCAAGAGGCCATGACGATTGCGGCGACCGTCGCGCACAACACCGAAAAACTCGATGAGTCCGACTGGAACGTCATGAGCGTCGTTTATGCGCCGACGGATCTCGATTTCTGGGTTGCCTTCGAGACTCGTCATCCCGACGGCCATTGGACCAATGCCCCCGATTCCGGCTACACGGCCTTCAACCTTGCAGCGCTGCTGCGGACATCCGGCCCGGCGAACGAGGGTTGCGCGTGAGTCCTGGACCCGGAGGGGAGTGTGAAATCGCGATAAACGGACTTGCCGCGGGCGGCGACGGCGTCGGACGGCATGAGGGGCAGGTTTGTTTTGTGCCATACGGCGTGCCGGGCGACATCGCGCGCGTGCGAATCACGCGGCAGACGAAATCGGCGCTCTGGGCGGAAATTCGTGAAATTGTTTCGCCGTCGCCGGATCGCGTCGAACCCGCCTGCCCTTATTTTGGACGATGCGGCGGATGTTGCTGGCAGCCTATTGCGTATCCGGTTCAGGAAGGCTGGAAACGCCGGATGGTGGCCGAAACCTTGCGCCGCATTGGGAAGGTGGAGGCGGAGGTCGAGTGGGCGGCGGAACCGGCGTCGCCGTTTGGGTACCGGACACGCGCCCGATTCCATGCCCAGGGGAAAGCCTTCGGTTTTCTGGCGTCCGGTTCGCATACCGTGGTGGATATCGAAAACTGCCCGGTTTGCCATGATCGCTTGAATGCCGCGCTGGCACGCTTGCGCGAACAACCCGAAAAGGCGGACGTTGAAGTGACGGTCAATCCCGAAGGGGACGAAACGCTGGTCTGGACGCGTTGTCGCGCCCTGCGATCCGCGTTCCCGGAGGCGTCGTCGTTCCTCCTTGACGGCGTACCGATCGTCAACGGGTGTTTTTCGCAGGCGAGCCTTATCCTGAACCGGCTGCTGCGCCGCATCGTGGACGAAAACATCGGGCAACCCTCAAGCCTTCTCGATCTCTATTGTGGGAATGGAAACCTGTCGCTTCATCATGCGCGACTTTCCCGCGTGGTGGGCATGGATCGCGATCCGCGCGCAACAAGGGCGGCCTCGAAACTTGCGCCCGGCGCCTACCAAACCGGCGGCGAGGAGGCCTTTCGCAAGGCGCTACGCAAAACATGGGATGTCGTGCTGCTGGATCCGCCGCGGACCGGCGCGAAAGCCATCATGGAAAGTCTTGGCAAGGCGCCGGCGGGCGCCATCGTGTACGTTTCATGCGATCCGGCGACGCTCGCCCGCGATCTCGGCATGCTCGCGGCTCATGGATGGAAGCCCGTTCGGATAACCGCCATGGATCTTTTCCCGCATACGTCGCACGTCGAAACCGTCTGCCGGCTGGAACGCCTTGCCGGGTAGACAAAGGCCGTCGTTCGAAAAGTCGTCAGCGCAGTTCGAAAGCGTAGAGGCGGGCGTTGCGGATTTCGAATTCCAGCCGCACGGGCGTGTCCCGCAAGGCGTCGAGGGGACGTTTCCATGCAACAGGGGCGTCCAGCGCATCCACGGCGACGGGATCCGAATCCGCATAATCGAAGCCTTCGGCGGGGCGGTCGTCGTCCGAGAGAACCCGCACGCGAATTTGGCCCGAGGCGCCTCCGCATTGATCGTCAACGCGCGGGCGTCGAAAAGCAGGCGGGGGGTGCGAATCCGTCCCGGAACGCCCGACGCCGCGCGCGCGACATACCGGTCCCGTTTCGTCTTCACGAGGCCGATTTGGCGCTCCTCGAACCGGTTCACCTTGTGGCCACGCGCATAACCGCCGTAATACAGGTAGAGGTCGTCGCCGACGATCAACTGCTCGTCAATCCACGCATGCGCATGATCCCACGCGCCCGGGCGCGGATCGGGATCGAAGAAATGCTCGCGGTCGCGCGTCCATGTTTCACCGTCGCGGCTCCATGCCAGCGTCGTGTAGCCGACGCCGTAGGCCTCGGGCGGATCCGGAGGATTGTCCGCCTTCAAATCGTCACGCAGGACCTTGACCATGCCGACGATCAGCCCGCCGCGGACCAGATATCCGTCCATGGCGTAAAACTGCGTCTGGCCGCCGTCCAACGCGTCGTCGGGCGTGACGACGTAATGGGGTGGACTCCAATGAATAAAGTCGTCGCTGAACGCGTGCATCGTCACGCGGCGGTCGCCGATCCAACGATCCCCCGGCCGGTACACGGACACGGTCGCGATGTGCCGGTTGCGCAACGGGTCGTGAAAAATCCCCGTTATGTCATGATTGTGACGCAACACGACTTCGGGAACCAGCGGCGTCCATGCCAATCCGTCCGGCGAACAGGCAATGCGGAGGCCGCCGTCCTTCCAGTAGGCCAGTTTGTACCGTTGCGCGGGATTCGCAAACGCCGGCCCCTCGTCCACGATGCTTACGCCGAACTGCATCGGCGCCGGATCGTCGAGAACGCGCGCGGGCCTTTCCCAGTGGATGCCGTCGGCCGATTCCATGTAGCCCACACGCTGGTTGCCCGTGTCCATATCCTCCCGGCGATGGCCGTACCAGAGGCGGAACCGCCCCGTCTGTTCGTCGCGATGCACGGTCATGTACGGCTGGAAGCATCCGTCTTCTTTTCCCGTGACGATCGGATTCGGCGTCGCGGCATCGCGGCAAGGGCGGTTGACTTCCCGTGTGACATTGTCCATGTCCGCGATGAGAAAATCGTCCATGAACAAATGAGGGCCGCGAGGCAGCCTCACCGGCTCCACCGGGGCGCGGCCGGCGCCCGGGAGATAGACTTCGGCCTTGGAATTCGCCAAGGGCGTTGTTTCGGCTCCGGCGGGCGTATCGTCCGCGCCTGAAAGGCCGCATACCGGCAACAACACGGAGAACAATGTCATGGGAAGACTCCAACGCGCCATGTCCGATTCCTCCTCGATGCAGGCCAGTCTGTCACAAAATCTTCTTTATCCGCAACGCCCCGCGGCGACATGGGCGACAGAGGAACAAGCATCCACTCCTCTTTGTTTACATATTCGTCTCCGGACGGTATAGTGATTGCCAGGCGCGGGTTATGAATCGGAGCAACGGATTATGAGGCACGTGCGGATTGTGTCAAAAGCGTCCGGGAAAGACACACCGGGCGCGGTGGAATCGTTGTTGTCCATCTTTTCGGTTATCATTTCGATGGCGACGCTGATCTTGCAGTGGAAAGACCTGATGCCGCAAGAGTAGCGCCTTCAAATACCCATTCGCGGGCAGGAACCGTCCGTGAGGCATTCATTTGGACGGACGGCGCCGAAGCAATCGCATTCCGCCCAGCAACGTGCATATTCCCGCCAGCACCCCGGCCCCCACGCCGCCCAACACCGGCAACTCGGATTTCGGCAGCACCGTCAATTCGAGGGTTTCCGTTTCGGCGCTGGCCGGGCTTTCATCCGTGACGAGGCAGGAATACGCTCCGTCGTGTTCCGGGTTGAGCGGGTACAGGCGCAGCACGGCTTGGGTGGCGCCGGGAACGTTTTCGCCGTTGTGTTTCCATTGGTACGCGACATTTCCGGTGGGATGGCGCACATCCACGCGCAACTCGAAAGGAAGCCCTTCCCACAGTTTCCCGGCCGATGCAATCGGCCCCTCGCAGGTAATGCGCCCCGTCTCGGTTTCGACAAGCCCGCGCCGCGTCGCCGTGCATGCCAGATCGTTCCATTTCCCGCTCGAATAATAAAAGACGCCGCAATCCTCATTGCCGACGTTGTTCGGTTCCTGGTCGTTCCAGTTGGCATACCACGGCGGCACAACGGCGCCGTTCGTGTAATCGCCGTTGAAAAAATTCACGCTTTCTTGGTCCCAAATCCATGCGCCTTCCACGGCGCTGTCGTTCGCGCCAATCCAGAAATCGGATCGGAACGTCCCGAAAATCTTGTGGATCCATTCGTTTTCTTCGGCGTTGTCGATCGTAACCGGGTAGCCGTCCCACGCAATCGCCTGCGCGCGGTATTCGGGCCATGTCATCGGGTCGGTTATCCGGTAGAAATGGCCGTTCGCCGGATTTCGGATCCAGTCCTTGCCTCGGTCGCCGATGCCCACGCCGGGCCGGGCCTGCATTTCCTGGATGGCCTTTTTCTCTTGGTGGTCGCTTTGCCAGCCGAGCCACGCCACAGCCTTGCCGCCGTTTTCGTAGAAATCCATCCGCACCAGATACTCGTTGCCGGCCACCAGCGGTTTCGGAGCGCTCGTGTACGTCGTCGAACCATGATCGTTCCATTGGTCAATGATCAATTCGCCGTTCAGCCAAAGCCGCACGCCGTCGTCCGTCCGGACCAGAAACGTATAGTCTTCCGTATAGTCCGGTTTCACCCAACCCGTCCAGCAGACGGAAAAGGTATTCGGCTCAATGACGGGGCTTGGGGAGCCTTCGCCCCAATCGAACGCGACCTGCTGATCCAGGCGGAGCATCTTGAGATTGGAGAACCCCTGCTCGTCGAAGTACTCGCCCAGAAAACCGCCGGTTCCGTCGCACAAGCGCTCGCGTGTGCTGCCGGGCGGTTTCACGTTGGGATCGAGCACGGCATTCAGATAGGCCGTTCGCTGTCCCAGCGGATAATAATATTGGTATTCGTGCAGGTTCGAGACGCCGTCGCCGTCCGCGTCGCCGCACCACGCCACGTATTGCCGCATCGAAGTGTAGTTGTCCGGGTTGGGCACATGCAGGTTCGGATCGCGGACAATCTGTTGGGCCGTTTCGTCGTCAACGACCGCGTTCATCAGCATGACCGGAAACGACTGACTGTCGTTGTCGCCGATGGTCATGATCACTGTGAAAAGCAGATCCACATTTGGAATCATCGAGTATGGGCCGAGCAGGCGTTCGGGACCTCCCACGCCACCACCGAGATCGTGATAGGCCTGTGCGTAATTCCGGTTCCACGCCGCGACTATATCGGCATGACAGGTACCGCCCGTTGCGCGCTGGTCGAAGTTGGGATTGGCCAAAATGGCCGACACCACCGCCATCTCGTCGGCGTCCAGAATGTGGTTCGGATAGAAAATGACCGGCGTCTGTGAGATGTCGAACCCGCCGTTCACGTCGCAAACCGACGGATCCAAGGTAAATTCCGGCGAGATAACGCCCAGGCTGATGACCAACGGCCATACCCCGCTGTTGTACCAGACGTTCTGCAATACCGTATCGAAATTGATGGAGATGGCCGCCGCAAGGGCGCCCGGTGCCGCGAGCAGAAGAATTGCCAACGTCAGAACAACTCCGGTCTTCACTGGTTTTGCCATTGTACTGCCACTCCCGAGGCGGCCATGCCGCCATCTGCGCCCCATGGCATGGCACGGGGTGCGCCATTTTCCTGATTTCAATCTTACGGGAAAGCCGCCAGCCTGTCAACGGCATCATCCGGCGTTCGCCCCGAACGCTGGGGCAACTATGGGTATTTCCCTGTCAACAGAACCGCAGCGCGCCGCCTTCGGGTAGAAAACCGCAACGGCCGGCCATGTCGAGGTAACGCCGCAACCCGTCCATCGCTTCGCCGCCCATGCGATACGAGACAGGGCGCGGCGCATCCGTCGTTTCGGCCAGTCCGCGCTGGGCGGCCATGCTCAGAACACGGCGCATTTCGGGTATCGGCGCACCGAACCGCGCCGCCCACACCATGGCCACGAAAGGCAACCCCGTGCGCTCGTTCCAGAGGGCGCCAAGGTCGTGCCGGGCGGGAAACGCGGGATCGTTCGCTTCGATCGCCAAGCCGGTCACGATGCGCGCATCGGCACGGGACACATCCGAAATCCCGGGGCGGGCGCCGAAGCATTCCGCCAGCAATACGCGCGCCCAATCGTTCATTCCGCCGCCGGTTTCGTCAATCGCGACGCGTTCGATATGCGCAAGAGGAACCCGCGAAAGGATCGCCTCGGTTTCGGCCGTTCCGGGAAATACGATGCCGATGCCGGGGACAATGCGCGCGCGATCAACCCGCAAGGCGTCGGTGGGCGCAAGCAGCGCCGCGTCGAGCGTTCCCTGTTGCAGATGCCGCAACAGTTCGCACGGCGCGGCACGATCCAAGGCGATGCCGGCCTCGTCCGCCAGTCCGAAAACCAGCGGGGCAACGCATGACGCAGCCGGCGCACCGATACGCATGCTGCGAACCGCCTATCGTTGTCCCCAATAACGGTTGTAGAGGCGCAATACCTGCCCTTGCAGCAGCGCCAGCCGCTGGGCGGCGTCCGGATCGCCGCCGGCATGCATGATCATCTGCCGCCCTTCCTCGAAGCAGCGCTCGTCGTGCTGCGGAAAGACCTCGTGCAGCAGGAAATGCGTGTAACGCACGAGCCGGAACGGACCGTATGCGCGGGGCAGTTCGCCGCCGACGGCTTCGACCGCGACACTGTTCAGCCCCTTGATGGCGGCAATCAGGTCGGCCAAATCGGACGATGGCGCGAAACAGACCGTGTAATAGCGTCCGAAGGCATCGCTGTTTTCGACGCCGTGCGTATCGCTGATGCCGCAGATGGGAATTTGGCGGCCTTTCGCGCGTTCCTCATGGTAGCGGGCGACTTGTAGCGCGTTCGTGTCCACCTGGGTAAGGGTGTCGCGGCCCATGCCGCTGATCAGTTCGAGCGCGTCGAAGGGCTTGGTTTCGAGCAGGTAGGAGGTGAGCGCCTCGGAGATATAGTATCGGTGCCCGGTAAACCAGTAGGGATGGCAGTACATGGCCATGCCGCCACGCTCGCGGATTTTGTCGAAGACCCACACGGAGGCGGCATAGGAGAAAGCATCCACGCCGGGGGGCAGTTCACCGAGTTTCGCCTGGATTTCCGCGACCTCTTTCCGGTACGCCGTTTCGTCGTCCTTGTACAATTCGGTGATGCCGGACGTCGCGCCGAAACTCAGGATATGGACCGGATTGTCGGGCGAATGGACCTCCTCGGCGTTGTAGATACGCAGGTCCACGGGCAATCCCTTGAAAGCTTCCTGGGCCTCGACGGATCCGCCGTAGGTTTTGTGATCCGAGAGGGCCATGAAATCCAGCCCCACCCGGCGGCATGCGCCGGCCACGTAGGCGGGCGATTCGACGCCGTCGGAACGGTTGCTGTGCATGTGAAAATCGCCCTTGTACGGACGAAGGGCAAATAGATCCTCCTTCAGCGAATAGACGCGGAAATCGCCCAGCAGCTTTTTCTTTCCGTCCGGGCGGATTTCCTCGACATACAACACATGCTCCTGCTCGTTTTCGAAGAGCATCTTGAATGTGTACACGCCGTTTTCGGGAACAAGGGGCGTCTTTTCGCCCTTTTTCCATCCGCTTTTCTCGGCCCATGACTCCGTGGGCACATATTCGATTTCGTATTGGCAGTCGGCTTTCGGACGCACGTGGTCGAACAAGGGGATCAATTCGACGGCCGTTTCCTTGTCCGCCGGAACGATACGGGGAAACACGTCGAAATAACGGTTTTCCGGCCGGATGTGGGAACCGCTCGACATGGGGGGACAGTCCCGGTAATCCGCCCATGCCGCAAGACTCATCGCAACCAGGATGCAGGATAACCACATGATTCGCGCACGCATGACACATCCTCCTCTTCCGCGTATCCCTTCGCGGTGTTGATCACGCATTCCCCTCGCGCCCGTTGTTACCGGCGCGAGGCCTTGGCCAGTTTTTTTACCATCTCCTCGCGGCGATCGAACAGTCTCCGAACCGGCCGCGGCGCGTGCGCGTCGAGCGCATAGGCCGTCAGCACCGGCAGGGACACGGTGGTGTCCACATAACAGACGACCGCGTCGGGCAGATTGTCGGGATTGACTTTTCCCCAACTGACCGCCTCGGATGGCGTGGCGCCGCTCAGTCCGCCCGTGTCGGGGCGCGCATCCGTAAACTGTGCAAAATACGTGTGGCCCCGATCGCGGATGCCCAGTACTTCCTGGATGTGCGGCTCGGTCTGCAGGACGAAATTCTTCGGCGAGCCGCCGCCGAGAATGACGACCGCGCTGTGGCCTTTACGGTTGGCTTCGTACACGATCGCGGCGGTTTCGTTTACGTCTATGGACGAATCAATGCGGCACTGGCTGCCCTTGATCGCGGCGGCGGCGATGTTCATTCCGATGGAACTGTCGCCGGGTGACGAGGTATAGACCGGCACGCCGGCCTGATAGGCCGCAGCCAGCAGACTGCTTCCATCGAGCCCGAGTTTCTTTTCGCGTGCGCTGAGGTATTTCCCAACGCGGTTATGAAATTCCGCCGTGCCCATGGTGTGTTGAAATTCTTCGGCAAACATCAGTTCGTAGTAAAAGCGATCCGTGTCGAGCAATACGTCGTATGAGAACAGGATGTCGTAGATGCGCACGACTTCCTGCTTGCGTAACGCGGTGTCGTCCACGAAGGGACTTCCCGCATGCAACGATTTACCAAGCGGGAAATGCGTGTCATGGTAAAGGTTGGCGCCCGTGCTGACGATCCAGTCCACCATGCCGGCTTCGACCAGAGGAACCAAACACGAAGCGCCCAATCCCGCGGGCGTCAGCGCGCCGCTGACGGCCATCCCGACCGTCACGTTGGGTTTCAGCATTCGTTCGGTGAACAACAGACAGGCTTCGCGCAGGCGCGCGCCGTTGTAGGCCAGAAACGCCGAATCCACCATCTCGCGGACCGTCAGGCCCCCGCGCAACGGTTTTGGGGCGATTTTCTTTCCCGAAAGGAAACGGTTCTTCTTCATCTTTTCACGTCTTTCCCTGGATTGGCCTCAAACAGGAATGATGAACGGCGGACCTTGGTCCCGCCATTCATCATTCGTGAATTGTGTCCCGGTTACGGAATCAGAATCGCCGCCGCGATGGTCGTCGTCCAGTGCCCGTCCTTGTCGCCCAGCGCGGTCTGGGTAATGTTGGCGGTACGCACGAACTTGCCGCTGATGCGCCAGATTTCCCGCTTTTCGTCCCAGCTCTTGTCCGCGTCGAATTCCACGCCCATCACCGTCGCCAGCATTTCCGCGGCGAGGTCCTCGGCATAATCGCCGGCCTTCTGCTGCGTCTGGCCGAAACTGTGATGCTCCGACAAATAACCGAACTGGTTGATATCGCGCGGAATGGCGACGCCCACCGACGCCGCCATCAGACGACGCGGCTCGTTGGTGGAGGCCTCGCTCATGACGACATGGACAACCTGCCCCGGTCTCATCTCGGCAAGGCCCTTCTCCGGCTTCACAAATTTGCAGCCGGGCGGGTAGATGCTCGATACGCGCACCAGGTTGAACTGCGCGATGCCGCCGTCGCGCAACGCCATTTCAAAACTCGCCAGTTTTTCCTTGTGACGCCCGACACCCCGTGTCAGAAAGATTTTGCTTGGCACATACATTGCACTCATGTCCCCACGACCATTCCGTGTTCATTGAACCGACATGCTCAATCGGCGGAAGATTACTCCGTTGCGAATGCCGTGTCAAGCAAAAATTTCCATGGCGAAAAATCCTCATGGCGCGCATCGGGACACCGGCTTGGAAACGGGCCCGCCCGCGCCGGTTCCCCTTAATCTTGCGCGGGCTGCAAATCGGGATTCTATTCTGCTATACTTTGTGCGAAGGGGAAGGGCTGCAAGGAAAAGGCGCCAATGGCGACACATGAAGCAAAATTGCGTGCGGACTTGGCCAGGCTGCAAACGCTGCACGAACAGGCCAAGGCCGCGCTGGCCAACGTCGTGGACCTGCTCGACAAGGCGGATGCGCGCCGGGCCAAGGAAGGCGAACGGCGCTGGGGCCGCATTGTGGACAACCTCGAGGGCGCGCTCCAACTCGCCAAGGCCAAGGTTACCGGCTACGAGCAGCGGATTCGCGAATGCGAACAGCATCTCGAGGCGCTCGCGCGCGCCTCGGTGGGAACGGGCCCCAAACCGCTGCTCGAATTCGTGTCCGCCGAGTTCGAGGATGTCATTCCGGAAGGCATGAAACTGCCCCCGGATCATCTGGCCGCGGCCCAGCGCATCCTGGGCATGTCCCTCGACGATCTCGGCGGTTTGACCCTCGAACAGGTTGCCGACATGAACGCGCAATTGTACGAGGAACCGCCTGAACCGCCCAAACCCCCATCCCCGCCCGAACCGGAGCGCACGCGTTCCGCGCTTGACGAACGGATCGAACATGCAAAAGAAATACGGGAATCACTGGCGGCTCGGCGATCGAACCAGCCGCCGTCGTTTGCCGAACGGCGCCGTCAGAAAGTCCTGCGGGACGCCATCGCCAAGGTGATGAACGGAAAAATTCAGACCTTGGATTTCGAGGAAGTCGAAATGCTCGTCCAATGCTACAACGGCATCGAGGAACGCCCGGATAAATCCGACAACGACACGCGCCTGCAGGCGATGCTGGGCCGTTTTCTTCCCGCTATCCAGGAACGCGCCTCCGAATTGCGCCGCAAGCGCGCGCAAACTTACCGCGGCCGTCCGTATTGATGCGCGCTGCGGCGCCCCATGCCGTCGTCCAGCCTCATTCGAGCAGTTTGCCGGGATTGAGAATGCCTTTCGGGTCGGTGACTCGCTTGACCGCGCGGAGCAGTTCCATGGCAACGGGCCCTTTTTCGCGGATGAGCCATGGCATGTGGTCCGTGCCTATGCCGTGGTGATGGCTGATGGTGCCGCCGTTGGCGACGATGGCCTCCGACGCGGCGCGCTTGACGGCGAGCCACTGCTCGACTTCGCGATCCAAGTCGCGGGGAAACACGAACGTGAAATACAGGCTGGCGCCGTCGCGGTATGAATGGCTGACGTGCGCCATCACCACGCTTCGCAAACCCGATCGCGGCGCGTTGGTTTCGAGCGCCTTTTCCATGGCGGCTGCCGTGGCCTTGTATAGCGACAGCAGGCTCGACCAGCATGCGGCGGTTTCGAGGGTATCCACGCCAAGCCCGCGATCCATGAGCGGATCGCGCAGATACGGCGTGAGGAAACGCCCCGTGTACCACGTTCTGCCGGGCGCCTCGCCGATATGAAACCCGCCGTGCCCGGCGATGATTGTCTTGCACTGTTCACGCGCGGATTCGACCTCGGCGGCGCCCCCTTCGAGTCCCACCAGCATAAGACAAAACACGGCCGGGGCGTCCGCGCCCGCGCCACCGGTATCGAGCGCGTTGTAAAAAAAGGTCTCCGTCAAATCGGACAGCCGAATCATCGCGGTGGGAACCTCGCTTTGCATCATGTCCCGCGTAGCGGCGACCCCCGCCTCGAAACTTGGAAACAGGTATCCGCGATAGTCCTTGATTTCCGGCACGCGATGAATCCGGACCGTCGCCTCCGTGATGATGCCCAGCGCGCCTTCCGAGCCCGGCACGAGATGCTTCATTTGCGGACCGGCCGCGGAACCGGGGAAATGTTCGGTATCCCAGAATCCCCGCGGAGTGGCCATGCGCGCCGAAACGAACCATTCCTCCGCCTTGCCATACTTGTTCGATTGATGCCCCGCGCTCCGCGCGGCAATCCATCCGCCCAGCGTCGAATACTCGAACGATTGCGGATAATGGCCTAAGGTGAACCCCCGCGCCTGCAGCGACTCCTCGAGCGCCGGCCCATAGATACCCGCCTGAATCCGCGCCCGCATGGACTCTTCATCTATTTCAATCAACCGATCCATGCGTGTCATGTCCACCGTAACGACGCCCGCCCGGCCGTCGGGCGCGGAGGCGGTCACGCCGCCGACCACGCTCGATCCCCCGCCGAAGGGCACCAGGGCCATGTTCTCGCGCGCAGCGACACGGATCAGTTCGAGAACCTGTTCCCCGGTTTCGGGATACACCACCGCATCGGGCGCGGCTCCGATATGCCCGGCCCGCAAATGAAGTAAATCGTGATAACTGCGCCCCCGCGCATGCCAAATCCGCTCGTAATGATCGGTTTTAACGTTGTCCCGGCCGCACAAAGATTCCAGTTCCGAAAGAAACCCCGGCGCGAGACGGCACGCCGGCAACTCGATGGCGGACCGATCCTTGGCGGGCGTATGCGGCAGCGGCTCCATGCCGAACGCACGGCCCGCCCACGCCCAGAATTGCTCCGCCTTTTCGCCCAGAAGATCCGGCGCGTCCACCAGACCCCATCCGTTCCAACGCAACAACCGGCGATCAAGACTCATCTTCGCATCCTCCCACTGGCTATCATAACGAAAAGCCCCGGCAATCGCGCACTTTCTATCCCAGCCGCTTTGCGACCCCGCCCCGATTCGGCCGCTTTGCAATGCCGCGCCCGTCCCCTTTACAATATATTTCTTGGCGGCAGCCCCACAGAAACAGGAGAGACATGAAATGGCGTTGATTGATTTTGGCGGCGTAAAAGAAGAAGTGATTATGCGCAGGGAATTTCCGATGGCGAAGGCGCGCAAGGTTCTTAAAAACGAAACCATCGCCATTATCGGATACGGCGTGCAGGGTCCGGCGCAGGGACTAAACATGCGCGACAACGGATTCAACGTCATCGTGGGGCAGTCAAAAGCATTCAAGCGCGATTGGGATCGCGCCGTCAAGGACGGATGGGTTCCCGGCAAGACCCTGTTCGACCTCGAAGAGGCCGCCCGCCGGGGCACCATCGTTCAAATGCTCGTGTCTGATGCAGCGCAGCGCGCCATCTGGCCCATGATCAAGAAGTGCCTCAATCCGGGCGACGCGCTGTATTTCTCGCACGGCTTCTCGATTGTGTACAAGGAACAGACCAAGGTCATTCCGCCGAAGGACGTGGACGTGATCATGGTTGCCCCGAAGGGATCGGGAACGTCCGTCCGCCGCAATTTCCTGTCCGGCGCGGGCATCAATTCGAGTTTTGCGGTTTTCCAAGACGCCACGGGACGCGCCCGGGAACGCTGCCTGGCCCTTGGCATCGCCATCGGCTCGGGTTACCTGTTCCCCACGACGTTCGAGCACGAAGTCTTCAGCGATCTGACCGGTGAACGGGGCGTGCTGATGGGCGCGCTGGCCGGCATCATGGAGGCGCAGTACGACGTCTTGCGCGCCAACGGCCATTCGCCGAGCGAGGCCTTCAACGAGACCGTCGAGGAGTTGACGCAGAGTTTGATTCGGCTGGTGGACGAAAACGGCATGGACTGGATGTATGCGAACTGTTCGGCGACAGCCCAGCGCGGCGCGCTCGATTGGAAACCAAAGTTCAAGAAGGCCACCTTGCCGGTTTTCAAGGAATTGTACAAGCGGGTGAAGACCGGCGTGGAAACCAAACGCGTGCTTTCCTCCTGTGGCCGCCCGGATTACCAGGAACAGTTGTCAAAAGAACTGCGCGCCATCGGCGAATCCGAAATGTGGATGGCCGGCAAGGCTTCCCGCGCGCTGCGTCCCCGCGAAGCCGCCAAAACCATCACGAAACAGACCAAGGGCATCGCGGGACGAAAGTCCAACTGACATGCGCTTGATCCGGCGATCGCCTTGGTGATTGCATCCTTTTTTGTGCAAAATCGCGGACGAGCGGGTATAATGAAAGTATCCGCGGGGGAAGGAATGCGAAACGAGCATGAACGCCGGAAACGGCCGATGATGGAAGGTATGGCAAGATACAAGAAGTTGCGGTTCAGGGATTTGCGCCCGGGGATAACTGTATGATCCCGGTTCACCTGACGCAGATTGGGCCTTCGGACCAGCCAAATTACGAATATCACTGGAAGGGCGAAACGATCGAAGCGCACTTGTTGTCCGATATTGGCCACAAGCGCAAGACGAATCAGGACGCCTGTCTGTTGTGCATCCCCCAAGACAAAAGCCTTGCCGACCGGCGAGGGGTGATGTTCGCGGTCGCCGACGGCATGGGGGGCGCCAATGCGGGAGAACTCGCCAGCCGACTTGCGCTCGAATCGCTCGTCGAATGCTATTATTTGAGCCCCTCGCTCAATCTGCCGGAAAGGCTTCGCGACACGCTCGAAGAAGCCAGTCGCCGGATTTTTTCCGAGGCGGAGCAAAATCCCGATCGACATGGGATGGGGACTACGCTGTCGGTGGTCGTTCTGCATGGCGACTGGGCGTACGTCGCGCAGGTGGGCGATAGCCGCGTGTACCTTGCCCGGCCCAAACATCCACTCATCCAGGTCACCAACGATCATTCCCTGGTCGCCGAACAGGTGCGCAACGGCTACATTAGCCAGGAAGAAGCGCGCACACACTCGCTCAAGAATCTCATTACCCGCGCCGTCGGCATCAAAGAAACCGTCAAGGTGGACCTCTTCTCCCTTCACATCCAACAGGGCGACACCTTTCTCATTTGTTCCGACGGACTATCCAACCTAATCAAGGACGACGAGATCGAACAGGCCCTCCAGGGCGAAAACCTGCAAAGCGCCGCCCGCGTTCTGGTCGGGCGCGCCCTTCACGAGGGCGGCACCGACAATATTACGGTGGCCATCGTGCGCCTGATTGCGCCTCCGTCCTCGCGCCCCTTCGAGTCGGGCGCGGAGCCCGTCGAAGTGCATAAACCGGGATTTATCCAGCGGCTGGGACGTTTGTTGACCGGCTGAGTCCCCGAATGGACCGCACAACAGGTCCTATTCCTTATTTGTATGAAAATCGTCGAGGCAAAGCCACAAGAACCCAAGAGGTCATTTTTCTGACAGCCGTCAAACCGGATCTTTTATTCGTCTGCTTGTCCGCGCCGGGCGCATGGGCTATACTTTTTACGCAATGACAAGAACAGCGGATTACACCGGGCAACGTTCCTTTGTTTACATGGCCGCGTGCGTGTTTTTTTGCGCGTGGAGCATGGCGGTGTACGCGTTCGCGGAAGGCCCCAGGGCCTCACTGCCGGAAACGACTTCGGGCAACCGGTTCGCCGAAGGACGGAACGCCGACAACAAGGAACGGCGTGACGGCGCCGCCCTGCGCCGAAAAAAGGAAAATCTCAAGCAATTCAAGGACAAGGATGGTTCAATTGTCCTGACGAATATACCCGACAAATACCGCAACAAAAAAGGATTTGTCGAGGTCGCCCTGCACTACAACCCGATTGTCGTCGCGCCCAAATACCGCAAGCTCCATTCGGCCACGGAATATTCGTCCGGAACGATCGGCGAACTGGTCCGGCATTACGCGAAGATGTACGCGCTCGACGAAAATCTCGTGTTTGCGGTCATCCGCGCGGAAAGCAACTTCGACCCCTATGCCGTGTCGCCGGCCGGCGCGCGCGGCCTGATGCAGTTGATGCCCGGAACCGCCGCCGAAATGCAGGTGGACGACCTTTTCGATCCGGCGCAGAATATCGCGGGAGGCACGCAATATCTCGCCAAGATGCTGAACCTGTTCGGCAACGACGTCGAACTGGCGCTGGCGGCGTACAATGCCGGACCCAACGCCGTGAAAGAATACGGCGGAATTCCACCCTATCCCGAAACCCGGCAGTATGTCCGCACCGTTTGCGAAAGCGCGGGCCATATCCGAAAGCACGGCTACACCCCCCGGTACCATGTCGCATCGGCCAAACCCAGGGCCGACAAACTGCCCTCTATCAAAAAGCCCAGTTACATGATTTATTTCCGCAGCGGATACACGCAGCCCGTGGACAAGGTGATTGACGAAGATCCCTACTACTATGTCCAGTTCAACCGGCAGACGGCGCTGATCCGTAAGGAAAACGTGGAGAAAATCGTCGCGCCCGATCAGACCGTGATGAGCATGGCTCCGTAGCGGATATCCCGCCGGCCGTCACCGGGTTTCGGACACTCCGGGCGCGGCCGCCGGTTTTAGAACGTGGACACCGTACTTGGGGATGGCCAGCGACAGGGCGCCACCGCCGACCGTCGCCGTCTGGCCGGTCGTTGTTTCGACGTAGGTGACGCCGTTCAAACGGTCAAGCCCGCGCAGGGTATAGGTGAAGTCGAGAAAGAGTTCGTTCACGACAATCCACCACGTCTGGCCGTCAACCACTTTTCCGAGCGCCTGCACGCCGATGGGCGAACCCTTGATGTCCCACAAAACAAACCCGAAGATCCGCGTTTCGATGGCGGGAACGACCGGCGAATCGGGCGCGCTCAACAGAGCCTGGTTGTCGGCAAGTTCGCGCGCAATCTTCAAGATGTCCTTCCAGATTTGCGCGTCCTTCGGAACCAGATACGTGCCCCAATAGAGAACCCCGCGCGCGCCGCGCACGATGGCGTCGTAGGCCATGAACCGTGTTTCCTCGCAGGTGGGATACTGCGCCGGTTCCGGCTTGTGCGTGAAGAGATCATGGGTGTCGCCCCAACTCATGCCCTGCAGGACCATCCACACGGGCTTTTCCGGTCCTGTATTCTGCATCTTCGTCGTGACCACGCCGACGTAGCCGAGACCGCGCCGCGAAACGTCCACGGGCCGCGTCGGATACGGCATCACCGGATAAATGTCCGCGCCGATGATGTCCGCGCCTTGCGCGTGCGCCGCGACTTGTTCATGCGAGTTGCCGGCGGCGTAGTTTTCCCAGATGGGATGGACCGGATCGATTTCCTTCATGGCCCGGTAGCCCCGGACCATGCGGGCCGCCTGCGCCGCCGCGCTCGCATGATAGGCGTTTGCCATTTCGACGAGCGTGTTCTGGTTGCGGTAGGCGTTCAGGTAGCAGCCCCACAGCGACTCGTCGCTGATTTCCCAGACGAGAAAGCCCGGATGGGAACCACACTTCGCGGCGAGGTCCTTGAGCGCCTGAATGCCCTCAGCGTCGCCTTCCTCCAGTTCGGTCCGCCCGCCGATATTGACCCAGCCGTAAAGGCCCCGTTGCCACAAGCGGTCGAGCGCGGCGCGGTCCGAAGAACATTGGACAAGATTGAAGCCCGCGCGGGCCACTTCGTCGAGCACGGCGTCGTCGCCCGGGTTCTCATACAAGCCGATGATGAAAGTCCGCTGTCCGTTGACAACCAGCATACGGTCGGGCGCAATCGAGACTTCCGCCGCCGTCGCGCTTTGGAATGGAAAAATCATCGCAAGGACTGCACACAGGATCACGCGCATACACACGATTCTCCTTTCGCGCCGTGGCTTCGCAAGACCGTTAGGCAAGGTCCATGCAGAGGATGCGCACTTCATACGGCACGAGTTCCACTTCGACAACCTCCGCCTGTCGTATGGACGCGCAATCGCCCCGGTTGGTGTCAATCACAATCGTCCCGTTCCGGGCTTTCCAACCGATTTCGAGCGCCACGCGGCATGACCGGCCGGCCGTCTCGGCGACGACGATCCCGGTCTTGCGCGCCGGCTTGTTGTGATAGACCTTGACAAACGCCGTCTCCGGCCCTTGGACCTTCACGTTCTCCTGATCGCGGAAATCGGCATGCACAGAGTAGTCGGCCGTGCGCCGGCGCAGTTCCGCAAGCCCCTTCACGTGTTCCGCGAAGGCCGGGTATTTCGTGATGGGCGCGTCGCCGCCGTCAATCTTCATGTCCAGGTGCATCTTGTAGGCAAACGCATGGTTGGTCTCGCCGAATTCGAGCGCGTCAATTTCATGGCTTGCCATCAGCCACGGCAGCGTGTACAGGATCGGTTCCGGAAACGGCAGCAAAACGGTCCAGTCCCACGAACTGTCGCACCACTGGCCGGTAAACTCGTTGATCGCTTCTGAGATCATCACGCCGTCCGGATTCGCCTCGCGCACGATCCGCCGGACGCCCGGCAGCAGTTCGTTCACGCCGTCCACGTACACGCGGTCCGGCGTCGTGACGATGTGATCCTCGCAATAGTCCACGAGCATCTTTTCGGCCATCTGGTCGAGTTGCGTGTTGCCGAAGCCGTAATCCTGCACGATCCGCTTGACCGTTTCGAGGAAATACTTCCGGTGTTCCGCGCAGAACGCCACCTCGGTGTGCAGCATGGCGCGGTTTCGCGACGGCGCGTCGAAGTTGTGCCGCGCCCAGTCGCCCGCGTAGTACGGATGCCCGGCGCGCGTCCTGGCTTCCCAGCGATGGCCGAATTCCTTGTGTTCGGGCATCTCGATGTTGGCAAGCGTTCCGTTGAAGAACGGCATGATTTCGACACCCATGGCGCGGCATTCCCCGACGGCGCGGCGCAACGCATCCGCGCCGCCCCAATCCTCGTTCGGCACGTAGCGGTAGAAATAATTGTTGTCGTGGCCGCCCGTCTGCCAGCCGAACAGGAGCAAGTACGGGCATCCCGCTTCGAGCGCGGCGCGCGCCAGCTTGGGCAGATCGGCATACGTATGGCATTCGAGGCCGTCCTGGTGTTTCATGAAAAAGAAATGCCAGCCGATGGACTCGGCGAACCGCGCGGGACGGTCGGGCTTGCCGATCCATGTGTCGAGCCATGTCCGGTGTTCATCCGCGATGGCGTGCCAGTCTCCTTCGTGCAGGACGATCCGCACCGGCGAGGACGCATGGGACTCGCCCGGTTTCACGCGGCGGGGATGGACAATGGCGATGTCCAGCGTCCGGCGCACGGGATCGCGTTCCTTTTCGAGGACTTTGTGCACGAAGAAGTCCATCATCGAAAAATCCGTGTGGCGGCCCTCGACGGCGAGTCCACGGTTTTGATCGCCGTAATCGAGCCACGCGCTGGCCATGTACGCCGGATACCGCGAATGGAACTTCTGCGTCCAGTCGTTCCAGGTCCGGTGATCGCCCCCAAGATCCTTGCCGAAGGGATCGTCGTACCGCCGCTTCCAAAAGTTCGGCGCGACGATCTGGCCGCCGGGAATCGGCCCAATGCCGCGAAGCATCGGGAACATAATTTCCTCGATATTCGCTTCGCCGGTATTGGTCAAACTCAGGCCGGCCAGAATCGCGTCGCCGTCGAGCGTCAATGTGACCGTCGCGGCAACGCCCGGGAGCCGGTAGGTCAGCGTGGCCGTCGCGCCGCATACGGCGATCTCCGGATCGGCGCTGTCAACATGCACATGCGCGAGTTCCCCGTCCGGCATCATCAGCCGGAACAAGAGCGCGCGATCCGGCGCGATCACGTATTCGCTATCACGGCGCTTGTCGTACAACGAGGCGAATCCCCCCGTCGCGGTGTCCAATTCGACGGCGATGCAATCATTTTCAATCCGCACAATCAGGTTCCTCCTCCGGTCTGAGGTCTTTTTCTCAACTCCACGGCCAACGCGGACGGTTTCACGCATTCATGCCAATCTTCCGGCAGACAGCCGGGACGTTCGGCGGCCAAATCGAGACACCGCGCGATCGCCGGACTATACGCTGAATTCATCCGTAGCGCCTCGAGGTAATGCGTGACGGCGCGCGGAATGTCATTTTCGGCCTCGGCCAGCAGGCCGAGATGATAATGGCTTGCGAAACTGCCCGTGCCGGTTACCTGCTCGCGCAACGGGCCGAGACGCAGCGAGTCCTCGTATGCGGCGCGTGCGCGCGGAACATCGCCACGCATCAAATACGCATAGCCCAGCGCATGCGGGACATCGGCGAACGCAAAACCGGCATGTCCAAGGGCGCGATGCCTTTCGAGCAAAGTAATGGCATTATCGAGTTGGCCGTTGTTCACGTGGGCATAGGCGGCCGTGGCAAGCAGATCCGCCACCACATCCGGCGCGACCGGGCCTTGCAGGCCCATCGGCGTTGCGCCGCGATCGAACCGAATCAACGCCAGCGCGCGATCAAACGCGGCGACGGCGTCCGCATGGGCACGCAACGCAAAACACGCCTTGCCCAATTGAAACCACAAATACTCGTCCGTTGGATGCTTCCGAATTTCATCGATCAGGATGCGCTTGTTGCGAAGCGACTTGTGATGCGGATCGTCCGGTTCCTGAGCATAACCCGAGTGGCCAAAGACGACACCCGTCGTTCCCATTTCGGAATTTCCGGAATGCCCAAGTTGCTCGTGGATGGCGCCCTCATACCGGAATCGCCCTCGCGCGAAAAAGCGGGGCGCGCGCAGGATGGCCTCGCCGCCGCCCAGCGCGACAGGAAGCGTGCTGCGGATTTCTACGGTTCCGAGGGTATCGGCGGAGTTCGCAACGGTGAACGCTTCGAGACGTTGCCTTGCCTCGCCGGGATTCAAAATCCACTCGTCCGCGTCGATCGCGAGAATCCAATCGCCTTCGCAACGGTCGATCGCGGCGTTGCGCGCGGCCGCGAAATCGTCCCGCCATGCGATGGCGTGGACACGCTCCGTGAATTCGCGCGCGATGGACGGCGTGGCATCCGTCGAACCCGTATCCATGACGACGATTTCGTCCACAACGCCCCGCAATGATTCAAGACATCGCCGGAGGCATCGCTCTTCGTTTCGGACGATCATCGCGGCGCTAATGTTCATGGGTGATTGGCGGCTGGTGGTTGGTGATTGGGATCTCAGATCTGCATAGGCCCCAAACCCCATACCCCATCTCACGTCTCCTGCGCTTCAAGCCATCGCACGCAATCAATGGCCGCCATGCAACCCGAACCCGCCGCCGTGATCGCCTGCCGGTAGACATGGTCCTGCACATCGCCCGCCGCGAACACGCCGGGGATGTTCGTGCAGGCACTCCCCGGTTTCGTAATCAAGTAACCCGTCTCGTCGCGATCGAGGATACCGGCGAACAAATCCGTGTTCGGTTTGTGGCCGATGGCGCTGAAATAGCCCGTGCAGGCCAGTTCGCGGGTTTCGCCTGTCCGCACGTCGCGCAGGCGCACGCCCGTCACGCCGTCCTTGTCGTTGCCGAGTACCTCGTCCACCACCGAGTTCCATTCGACGGTGATTTTCTCGTGCGCGATCACGCGATCCCCCATGATCTTGCTCGCGCGAAACTTGTCGCGCCGGTGGACGACGTGGACCCGGCTCGCGAACCGCGCCAGGAACAGCGCCTCTTCCATCGCGGAATCGCCGCCGCCGACCACCACGACCGGCTTGTTGCGGAAACGCGGCAAGGCCCCGTCGCACGTCGCGCACGCCGAGACGCCGCGGTTCATGAAACGGTCCTCGGATTCAAGGCCCATGTAGCGGGCCGTCGCGCCGGTCGCGATGATTATCGCCTTTGCCTGCCACGACTCGTTGCCGGATTGAATCGTGAACGGACGCGAGCCGAGATCCACCGAGGCCGCCGTCTTCGACACGAACCGCGCGCCGAACTTGATCGCCTGCCGCTTCATCAAGTCGCACAATTCCGGGCCGCTGACCCCATCCGGAAAACCGGGAAAGTTCTCGACCTCCGTCGTTGTCATGAGTTGCCCGCCGGGCAAAATTTCCTTGCTCAATTCGCCTTCCAGCACCAACGGATTCAAATCGGCCCGCGCCGCATACAACGCCGCCGTGCAACCCGCCGGTCCCCCGCCAATAACGACTACATTTTCCATGCCGCTTCTCCGAATGACTTGTCCAATCCAAACCAGGGTGATTATACTGGGCGATATCCGGCCAGACAACGCCTTATCCGGGCAGTCTTGCGCGACCGCATGCCATCACGCGGTTCCACGCCTTGATTTCCCAAGGGAGATCTGTGAACATGTACCCATGGAAAGCGTTGCGGGAAAACAAGCGATTCCCGGCGAGATGCAGCAATCAAGGGACGTGGCCATGGGCTTGGATACGCGCTGGAAGCAGCGATTTTACAATTTTGACAGGCCATGCACGCTGCTGCATGAATCCTTGGCGGAAGGTCCCGGCGCGCTCTCCACGCTTGAGAAGGAGGGCGTGGCCCAACGTTTCGAGTACTCTTTCGAATTGGCCTGGAAGACGATGAGGGACTACCTGGAAGAAGAAGGCGTTTCGATTATTCCCGTCACGGCGCGCCAAGTCATCAAGGAGGCTTTCGCGGCCAGGCTGATCGATGACGGGCAGGTGTGGATCGACATGCTGGACCACCGAAACCTGCTGTCCCACACATACAACGCCGCCGTGTTCGGGACGGCCGTGGAGGCCATCGCAAACCGTTATTTGCCCGCGATGGAATCCGTACGGCGATGGTTTGCGTCTGAGAGCAGGAAATGACCACTCCCGCTTTGAAACTGGACGAGATCGATCTGCTCCGCGTCGTTTTCCGGCGTCACCCGGAGATCGAGGCGGTCAAACTGTTCGGTTCCCGCGCAAAAGGCGTTCACCGGCCGTATTCCGACGTGGACCTCGCGATCTGGGGCGACGTGGATGCCCTGCGCGCCGAGGCCATTGCCGGCGAACTCGACGAACTGCCATTGCCATACCGCTTTGATGTGATGCCCTTTGCCTCGATCCGGCTCGAACCCCTCCGGGAACATATCGAACGCGTGGGCATTCTTCTCTATCCGTAACGGGTTCAGGCGGCGGCGCGAGGGCCTTTGGGCGTGGGCACGAAGATGTCGGCGGATGTCAAACCCAGCGCCTGTGCCGTTTCGAGACAATAATCAATCTTGCCCATGTTCGGATAACGTCCGTTCGTGCCGAACGAAAACTTGGCGCCGGCGGCCTTGGCGATTTGCAGGAACGGCCGCTTGGGCAATTTCATGCCGCCGCTGATTTCGATGGCCGCGCCACGCTTGACGGCCGCTTCGGCGATCCGGCGTACCCGCCTTTCGGTCCAAAGCCGGTCGTGGTCCCCCTTGAACGCCTCCGGCAGCCATGACACGTTCGCCAGAATGTTCACCGGCCCGGATTCGAGCACCCGCACATGCCAGTCCACGTACCGGTCCATGAAGGATTCGGCATCGCCCAGTTCCGCCGCATCCGCTTCCCAGAGTTTCCTGCGGCGTCCATCCTTGCCGGGCATCGTCATTGCATCGGTCAGCACGAAATCAAGCCGGGCAAGAACATCTTTCGAGAAACAGCCCGTCCAATCAATCCATTCGGCCTGCACCCCCTTGTATACCGGCCAACCCTCGAGCGCCGCAATCCAGGCTTTCAACTCCTCGTCGTTGCCCAGAACGACGGGATACACGTTCTCCTTTGTGCCCGCATGTTCGACGATGCCGAATTTGACATTACGCTCGCGCGACAACCCCAACACGGCCTCCAAGGTGCTGTTGTCCAAGTGGACGTGCAGATCGAGCCAGGGAAGATCTTCCCCTGCCGCCCCGGCCCGGCCCATCGCCAGTCCCGTCATGCCCGCCGCCGTCGAAGCAAGAAATCCTCTCCGTGTCATGAGTCAATCCTTCCCAATCAATAAAAAGCGAGCATCCATTTGCTCCGTATTATAACAAAGCGGGAGGGATGAATAATGTTTTGGACAATTCTGTGCAAAATGGTGTAAACTGGTAATAGGTAGAAGTCTGCAGAAGGACAGGGTCATGGCGGATGACATGTTTTTCACACGGGATGGCCGCGCATTGCGACGGGGGCGGCGTGTCGCGCCCCGCACGGAAACGTGCCGCCCGTGTCTGTTATGGCAGGCGGAAGACCCGGAGACGGTCTATCCGGGCGTGGTGATGGATATGAGCCCCTACGGGATGCGGGTACGGATGATCGAAGCATTGCCGCAAGGCGCCACCGTGACGGTTCAGATGATGCGCGACGAGGAATACACGGTGCCGCTGTCCGACCCGGTCGAGGCGCATGTCGCGCGGGTCCAGCCGGATGAAACGGGCTTCATGGATCATGGCGTTCGCATCCTGCAAAAAGTGGCGCGCCGGAAGGAAGGGCGCAGGGTTCGCCCGCCAACGGATATTCCGGCGGCCCCGGCGCGCGCCACGCGCATGTACACGATGGACATAACCTTGGGAGAGCGGCGTCGCGGACGCGGTGGGAGGTAACGTGGACAAGCCGAAGATACTCGTGGTGGACGACGAACCGGACGTGGTGGAACTGATCGAGCGGACGTTGAAGTCGGAAGGATTCGAGGTGGTCAGCGCGTTCGACGGGATCGGCGCGATCGACCTTGCCGACACGGAGAAACCGGATCTCGTGCTGCTCGACATTATGATGCCCATGATGAGCGGCTACGAGGTATGCGAACAGATCAAATCGAATCCGCGCACCAAGGACATCCCGGTGATTTGCGTGTCGTCCGCACACACGCCCGATGCGCGCGCCCAGAGCCTCAAGGTGGGCGCGTCCACGCTGGTCGTCAAACCGTTTTTTCCAGCGGAACTGGTGGCCCAAATCCGGCGCCACCTCAAAAAACAGGAACCGCAGGGCTGATTGGGCTTATAACGCCCCGGGAATCGTTTCGTGACGCTGGCAAACCGGATTACGTTGTTTCGTCTCTTCATGGTGCCGGTGTTTGTGGCGTTGATCGCCAGTTACACCCGCGAACAGCCGTGGATCCGGCACGCCGCGCTCGTCGTCTATGCGCTTGCGGCGATTTCGGACGCGCTCGACGGGTTCGTGGCACGCGCCTACAACCAGAAAACGAAACTCGGCACCCTGCTCGACCCGCTCGCCGACAAACTGATGATCAACATCGGTTTCGTGTTCATGGCGGTCAACAACCAGTTCGCCACGCCGGTCCCGCTTTGGTTTCCCGCCGCGATTCTTGCGCGCGACGTCATGATTGTCATGGGCGCCTACATCATCAACGAGTTCTACGGACCCGTCCGCATCAAACCCCGCATCACCGGCAAACTGACCACCTGTTTTCAGATGAGCCTCGTCATTGCCATTCTCATCGAGGCCCGTTTCGCCTGGGGACTCATGATCGCCACCGTCGTCATTTCAGCGATATCCTATTTCGATTACATGTATACTGGAATCAAGCAAGTCGGCAACGAGGACGAGCGATAACGCCGCTGTTTGCACGCCGGGCCGTCAACCCGGAAAATGGACGATATGGATTCGTTGGTCGCGTTACAGACGTACCGGCAGGGCAGACTCCGTCAATTTCCGAAACGCGTCTTTTTTCTTGAAATCCATGCGCTTCCCTGCCACCGCCCTCGAAAATGGGAGGAGAACCGGCCATGATCGCAGGCCGGACCGGGGGGACATGCGCCTTTCGCGCGGGCGTGTTCAAGCCGGTCGCGACCGCATGCGCAATCGCGATCGGGCTGCTGGTCCTGCTGGAAGGCGCGGCCCGCGTTACCGAAATCTGGATTCCCCCGCTGGAAATGGATTATGGGCTGGGATTTGAACCCGGATCGCGTCTTTTCATTCCCTCCCCGGAAGACCCCTCCGTCATGATCACGCATCCGGCCAAGGAAAAGTCATTTCAAAAACAGCGTTTCAACGCGCGTAAAGCCCCCGGAACCTTTCGTCTTTTCGCCCTCGGCGGTTCTTCGATCAATTACCTCGGCAAGGGATTGCACGGTCTCGATGTGCGCCTCCAGAAGGCGCTCGGCCACCGTTTCCGGCGCGTCGAGACGATCAATGCGGGCGGATTGTCCCACGGCAGCCAGCGTCTGGCGCCCATCGCGGCGGAAGTCGTGCGGTACGAACCCGACTTGATCCTGTTGTACTGCGGCCACAACGAATTCGAGGAGTTGGATCAACTCGAATTCGCGAACCTCGGAACCCTGATCTGGCAACAGCGGCTGAGCCGTTCGGCGCTGTTTCGGTTCTTGCGCGACCGCAAGGCCGCGTGGAGCGTCGCGCGGCTTCAACGGGAACACAACCGGGCAATCCTCGCCAATCCGAACGTGGACTACACCCGTGTGTGGCAACACCGGTTCACGCCCGGCGAGGTCGAGGATCGCATGCGCGCCTATCGCCGGAACCTTTCGATGATTGCCTTGATGTGCCGGGCGCACGGCGTGCCGCTGATTGTTGGAACCGTCCCGTCGAACCTCGTCAAGCCGAATGTTCCGCCCGAATACGCCGGCGGATTCGAGCCGGCCAAGGCCCTTTTCGCGGAAGGCCGGTATCAGGAAGGCATGGCGCGGGTTCGGCAGATCCTCCGAACAGTGCCGCGCCATCAATCCTCGGATGCGGAAAACGAGATCATCCGGTCGGTCGCCGCGGAATTCGATCTCGGCATAGCCGATGTGGAAGCGGCGGTAGCAGCGGCGGAACCGCACGGCGTGCCCGGTGAAACGCTGTTCAAGGACGAATGCCACCTCAACCGCAAGGGAAACAATATCCTGATCGGAACCTTCGAGAAAGCGATTTTACGGAGGCTTGGGACGCCATGATGGAATCAAGACTCGCCCGCGCATCGAACCTGGCATGGATTGCGTTCGCCGTGGCCGTGGGCGCATTCCTTCGTTTCCACCGAATCGGGGATCAATCGCTCTGGTTCGACGACTACAACGATTACGTCTGCGTGTTGGAACCGACGTTCCGCGAGTACTGGAATTGTCTGTTCGGCGTCGGTTCATTCAACGGCGAACAGGTCCCCTTCTATTATCTTTTTCCCTATTTCTGGTCGCGCCTGTTTGGCACGAGTCCGGAGGCTTTACGGGCGCTGCCCATCCTGTTCGGACTGGCAACCATTCCCGTCGTCTATCTGCTGGCACGGGATGCGTTCGGCCGGACGGCCGGGGCCGTGGCGGCCCTGTGCCTTGCGATGTCGCCCGTCCATATCTTTTACAGCCAGGAAATGCGCCATTATTCGCTGGTGGCCCTGTTGGGCGCGCTATCAATATACGCCCTGCTGATCGCATGCCGGGACAACCGCCCATGGGCGTGGGCGCTTCATGGCCTTTGCAACGTCTTGCTGATCTGGACCCATCTGCTCGGGGCTTTTCTACTGGTCGGGCAGGGGGTGTATCTGCTTTCGACCGCGCGAACCTCCTTCCGAAGAATGGCTTTCTGGTTCGTGTTTCATGGATTGGCCGTGATTCCTTCCGCGCTGTATGCGATCTTCGTCCTTCACACGACGGCCACGGCCTACGATTTCTTCATACCGCCCGACATCAAGAGCGTGTTTTTAGACATCGTGGCGGAAGACGCCGTCAACGTGAGCGGCGCGCTTCTTCCGGAAACGACGGCGCTCGACGCGCTTGCCGTTGACCCGTGGCTCGGATATCTGCTGGTTGCCGCGTTTACGCTTTGCATGGCCTGGGCCTTGTGGAAAGCGGCGGCGCGAATTCGTAGTGGCGGCGACGATCCGGTCCGGCTTTTCCTGTGCGTCGCCGCGATCCCGGTCCTAGCCCTCGCGGCGCTCTCGCTGCTGTGGCGTCCCTGCATTTTCCCCCGTTATACGATCTACTCGTCCATCGTCGTGTATGCTTTGGCAGGCGGCGCGATGGCCGCCCTTCCCCGGCGTTCCATCCGTCTTGCCGCGGGGGTGGCCTTCTTTGCCTTGATCGGCTATCAGCTACTCCATACGGTCCCCCATGCGACGCGCACCCAGTGGAAAGACGCCGCCGCATTCGTGCAGGCAAACATCGCGCCGGGCGATGTCGTCTTGGTCGGCTGGCCGGGCGGACCCGCAGAGATAGCCCGCGCCCTCTTCAGGTTCTATTTCACCGACAAATCGTATCCGGTGCTGCAGGCCACGTCGGCCGAGGACACCTGCGATGCGGTGGCGTGTCTGCTCTCGAAGGATGCGTTGGTGAATCGCGTTTGGGCTGTCTTTGTCATGAACTATTACAGCGGGCCGTTCTTGGAATTCAAATCGTGCCTCTGGGACGAAGGATTGCAGTTCGAACGCACGACCTTTGACGCCATGGACTGCATCATCGTCTACCGGATCCAGGCTCAAACGGGGCAAGCGCCGGTCGCCGGGCCGCAATGCGAAACCGTGTTTTCCGATCTCGTCACCTCTGCCCTCAAACGCGGCAATTTCACGCAAGCGGCCGAATTTCTGGGCGATGCGGAGGTATGCGGGATCCTGAACGAACCGCCATGGCCGGAAGTCCGCGCCATGCTCCACAGTCCCCAGGGGCGCAGCCGCCTTGCCGAGATCTTCGATGATGTCCGGCAAGGCCATGACTACTTGGGACGAAACAATCTGGCAAAGGCCGCCGCCGCGTTTCGCGAAGCCCGGAAGGTTGGCGGCGGGTTGGACGTGGCGCACGAGGATTATCTGGGCGCCCTATTGCAACTTGCCTTGGGAAACGCCGAATACGGGGATCCTGGGGAGGCGCTCGACGCAATCCGGGAAGCGGACACCTTGGATCCCTTCACCGGCTGGTTGTGCGAAAACCTCGCCGCGCGCCTGAAAAACGAACAACCAGCGGAAGATTCCGTGGCCGCGATTCGCCTCTTTTTAGTGGCCGCCGGCTTTTCGGGCGAATGGGACCGCCAACTCGAACATCTCCGCGACGCCGTGGATCTGGATCCGGAATTCGCCCCCGGATATGCCATGATAGGACAAATTCTGTTGGCCCAAGGCAAGCACGAAGAGGCCTTGCAGGCGTTGTCAACCCACAACCGGCTCGCCGCCATCCAATATGCCCCGGTGTTGTTTCTCACGGGGCGCGTCCTGTTGGCCTTGGGACGCGATACCGAAGCCCGCGACGCATTCGCACGATGTTTCGCCGCGGATTCCGAGGAGGAAGATGCTTATTCGGCCTTTTTGAAAGCGTTGTTGATGGATCGGGATCTGGCCAAGGTCCACGTAGAGATGCAACGACTCGAATCCAACGAACGGTGCGAGATATTTCCGGAGTTTGCCGAAGCCGTCAAAAGACTTGAGGCGGCCGGCGCGACTGCTCCGGCGCCGCCAAGTCCATAGATCGCGGCGAACCGCGCAATTTTTGCGCAAACGCCGCCCGGCCCGATATGCAATGTCTGCTCACGATGCACGCCTTCAGTCGTTCACGGGCCTTCGACGGCGCCAATCCGGCAGGGGCCGCCGGATACGCCTGTTTCGCCTAAGTCATGAGAAGGCTTGACGTTGTGAACCCGATGGATGTCATCCGGAAGATGAACATTTCTTTCAAGACTGTGTATGGCACGGGCCTTGCGCTTAGAAGCACATCGGGCCTGATGGAAGGCCCGGCGCACCGTTGGAAACCAACAAGAAGGAGTCGCGATATGAAAACCAACACGTTTCGTTCAATTGGAATGGCCGTGGCCGCATGGGCGATATGCACGTTCCCCGCGTGGGCGCAGGGCGCGCCGGAGGCAGGCCCGATGCCGCCGCCGCCCGGCATGGATCGTCCCGGCGGAGGTCCGCCGCCTTTCATGCCGCCGCCCGAAGAAATGGACGCCAACGGCGACGGCAATGTCTCGCTCGACGAATTTACCGCCGCGTGGGACAAAATCGGCCGGGAACGCTTCAAGCGTCACGACGCCAACGGCGACGGGATCTTGGACAAGGGAGAATTGGCCAAGCGTCCCGGGCCCGGCCCGCGCGGTGAAGGCCGTGGACATGGGCCCGGTTACGGTCCGCGTCCGCCCGTGGATTGTCCCGATCGTCCCGGCGAAGGTCGTGGACCCCGCGGTGAGGGCGAACGCAGGCCCGGCCAAGGCCCAAGGCCGCCCATGGATCGCCCGGATCGCCCCGGCGGCGGCCCGCTGCGTCCATCGCTCGAGGAAATGGACACCAACAACGACGGCAATGTCTCGAAAGATGAGTTTTCCGCCGCATGCGCCCAAATCAACCAGACCCACTTCGAGCGAATGGATGAAAACGGCGACGGCGTCTTGGACAAGGACGAGCTCGCCAAGCGCCCGGGTCCTCCCGGACCGCAGGGCAAGGGCTTCGGTCCAGGCGGTCCCCGCCAGCGATAGTCCTCCTGAACCTTACAGGCAAACGGCAGCGCAACGGCGTTCATCCGATGCGCTGCCGTGCCCGTTTCCCGGGTTGGCCGTCATCGCGAATAGGCAACGCAATCGCGTAAAATGAATCCCATGCGCGGAAAAATCGTATATGGCCTGCTGGTTTTCGTGTGGTTCGCCGTCGCCGGTTGGCAGGCATTCGAGCATCAGCGGATGCGGGAATCGGGACGGCGCGCCCTGTCGAACCGGGCGCACGATTTGTCCGCCGCCTTGAGCGTGGTCATCCGTTCACAGGGGCGCACAGCCATCGTGCCCCGGCCGAGGCTGGAAGCGGCGCTTGGCGAACTCGTTGACTCGACCGAACTGGAATCCGTCACGCTGCTCAATGAATCGGGGGAGGTGGCCGCGTCGGCGGGACGCCCCATGCAGGCCGATTTGGATACTTTGCTGCGGATGCGCGAACTGTGGACAAAAGACCGCGCGTCGTTCGCCAATCTGGTGGCGCTTGGGCCGGGCGCGGAAAAAGAACCCGCCATTTTGCTGCTTGACGGCCCGCGCGATCGTCCTCGGCGGGGACCGCAGGGCGAGCCGGGCCATCCGCCCGGTCCCGGACCGGGGCCGCCGCCTTGGATGAACCGAAGAGAGTATGATCGCCTGGCCGAAGAACGCGGCGTGCACTGGTTTCTCGTGACGATTCCGACGGGGCCGCTGCGCGCCGCCATGGCGCGCGACCTTCAGTTGCGGGGCATCGTGGTCGGGGTCGCGTTGCTGGCATGCCTTGCGCTGGGCGCGGCATGGCGCGCCTTCGAGCGTTCCTCGAATCTCGAAATCCAACTCGTGCGGGCCGGGGAGGCGGCGCAGCGGCTTCAGGAATTGAACGTCACCGCGGCAGGACTGGTCCATGAAACCAAAAATCCGCTGAACCTGATCCGTGGCTGGGCGCAGATGATTGGACACGCGGAACTATTGCCCGCGGCCCTTCGGGATACCGCCTTGAAAATCACCGAGGAAGCCGACCGGGTAACAGGCCGCCTGAACCAGTTTCTCGATTATGCGCGCCCCGTGCAGCCGCGGCCCAAACCGCTGCCGCTTTCCGAACTGGTAAAGGGGGTATTTGGAATTCTAGCCTTCGATCAGGAAGAAAAGTCGGTCTCTTTCGATTGGAAAGGCCCATCCCTGACGGTTCTTGCGGACGAGGACATGCTGCGCCAAGTCCTGTTCAACCTGATTCTCAACGCGGTGCAGGCGGTCTCGGACGGCGGCCGCGTCGAAGTGCGCGCCATGAAGGAAAGCGCCGGAACGGCGGCGGTGGAAATTCACGACAACGGGCCCGGCGTGCCCGAACAAGTCCGCGAGGAAATCTTCCGTCCCTACTTCACCACGTCGGAGAACGGAACGGGGCTTGGCCTTGCGGTCGTTCGCCGGATCGCGCACGCGCACGGATGGCGCGTGGCGTGCGTGCCGGACCCAAGCGGCGGCGTGTTTCGCGTGAGTGGAATCACCCTTGCACAGGAGCAGGCAACCTTTGGATAAATCGGACGAGCGGTACATCCTTGTGGTGGATGACGACGCCGGACAGCGGAGTTTGCTCGAATCCTTTCTGCGCAGCCAGGGATTCGCGGTGGCCACGGCGGCATCGGGGCAGGAAGCGCTCGATATCCTTGCAGCGCGTCCGCCCGCGATGTTGATCTCGGACGTGCGAATGCCGGGGATGTCGGGATTCGGACTGCTTGAATGCGCCAGCCAACGGCGCCCCGGCCTGCCGGTGTTGCTTGTCACGGCCTACGCCGACATTCGCGGCGCGGTCGGGGCCATGCGGGGCGGCGCCGTGGATTATCTCGAAAAGCCGATAGACCTCGATGAATTGCACGCCATCGTGCGGCGCGCGCTGGGCATAAACAATCCCTTGGCCGCCGTATCTTCCATCGAATACGCCATTCCCGAAGGCATTGTGGCGCACAGCGCGGCCATGCGCGAGACGCTTCGGGAGGCGGCGCTGGCCGCGCCGTCCGATACGCGCCTGTTGATCACCGGCGAAAGCGGCACGGGCAAGGAGGTCGTCGCCGATCTCATCCATCGCTGGAGCGCGCGGGCCGCGGCGCCGTTCGTCAAGGTCAATTGCGCCGCCATTCCGGAGAATCTGCTCGAAAGCGAATTGTTCGGACATGAAAAGGGGGCGTTCACCGGCGCGATTGCCCGCCGGATCGGACGCTTCGAGGAGGCCGACAAAGGAACGCTGCTGCTCGACGAGATCGGCGAAATGCCGCCGGTGTTGCAAGCCAAACTACTGCGCATCACACAGGACGGGACCTTCAACCGCGTCGGATCGAATGCGGAACAAAAAACCCATGTCCGGGTTCTCGCGGCCACCAACCGCGACCTCGAACGCGAAGTCGCGGAAGGCCGTTTCCGCGAGGATCTCTATTACCGGCTCAACGTGATGGAGATTCACGTGCCGCCGCTGCGCGATCGCAAGGCGGACATCGTGCCGCTTGCGCACCGGTTCGCGGCGGAACTGGGCAAAGGCAAATGCCGCTTTTCACCCGGCGCGATGTCGTGCATGGAACTGTACGAATGGCCGGGCAATGTGCGCGAGTTGCGCAATGCCGTCGAACGGGCCGTGTTGTTGGCGCGCGGCGAGGTGATCCTGCCGGAATATTTGCCCAAGCGTGTGCAACAATCGCTACCAGACGCCGATTCCAGCAAGCCAGTGGCGGGGCAACAGATGAACGACATTGAGCGCGCCGCGATCCTCAAGGCGCTGCGCGAAAACGGATTCAACCGCACCGAAACGGCCCGCGCGCTGGGGATCAGCCGCCGGACCCTGGCCTATCGCCTGCGCGAGTACCGCGCGATGGGCTATCCGGTGGACGGTGAACAGCCGGACTGACCGTCCGCGGCGCCTGTTGCCCGGCGTTTCAAGATTGTCACGCCTTACGTCTTGCCGGAAATCAGGTATTCGTCAATCACGTTCCAAACAAGGGGAAGACCCTCGCCGGTTTCGGCGGAAGTCGGGATGACAAGGCCGTCCTCTCCGAGATCGAAGCATTTTCGCATCCTGGCAAGGTTTGCCGCGCGTTCGCCGCGGCCAAGTTTATCGGCTTTCGTGGCCACAAGCAGGGTAGGGATTTTGCATTCCGCGAGCAGGGCGATCATCTCGAAATCCTTGTCGCCAGGTTCGTGCCGCAGGTCGAGCAATTGAACGACGAGTCTGAGCGGACCGCGTCCGCGCAGATACACCGACAGGGCCGCATTCCATTTCGCCTTGACGGTCTTGGGCACTTTCGCATAGCCGTAGCCGGGCAAATCCACGAAATAGAACGCGCGGTTCACCTCGAAAAAATTGATGGTCTGTGTCTTGCCCGGCGTGCCGCTGGTCTTGGCCAGGTTTTTGCGCCGCAACAGCGCGTTCATCAGACTCGATTTGCCGACGTTCGACCGGCCCGCGAAGGCGATTTCCGGTTTGCCGTCGTGCGGATATTGATCGGGCCGCATGGCGCTGCATACATATTCGGCGGATTGAATTTTCATGATACAGGAAAGAATACCGGGTAACCTTCCCGCTTGTCCAACCATGAAACGCGATCCGGGCATCATAGAGGAACCCGGGGTTACCGAGCCCCCCCTCTGTCACAAAGACATCCGCAACGGTGTCTGTTTCTTCCTCGCCAAGACGCCATTGCATTGGCGAGGTTTGAAGAGATATGATGACGGCATAAAAAGGAACACGTGTAGAACCGGACCCACAAGAAAATGCCATGACGATCATCGGGGAGTTTTTCTCGAAAATCCGATGCAATCCTCGGGTATCGTTGGACAGGTGGTCGTTTCGTTGATGGAGATGGGATCGTCGCTTTTTTATTTTGTAACGCATTGAATGTCAACAGGTTAAAATTCAAATCTCTCTTGTCTTGGTGATGGAATCCATTTGAAGGTCTGGCGCGCAAGACACGTCCGCGTGGAAAAGAAAAACCGGCGGCAATGGCGGAAGGTCTCAAGAAGGAATCGGTGACCGTCCGAAGCGAATCCCAGGCCATGGAGGAGCCGAATGATCGGGATGTGGTGCATTCTGTTGGCAGGCTGGTTATCCGCGGCTGCGGCATCCGGTTCGGACACGACGGTCCAACCGCTTTCCGTGGACGCGCAATCGCTTTCCGCTCCGGAGGAAACGGCTTCCATCAGCGGAAAAATTGATTTCAACCTGATCGATCTTGACCGGCTTCGCGAAATCACCGAGGAGGCGGAAGGCGCGAACATCGTCCGGATGTCCCTGCAGGAATGCATTCAGATCGCCATCGAGCGCAATCCCGATTTGCAGGTTGTCCGGTACGAGCCGCTGAAATCCGGCGCGGACATTCTCACGGCCAAAGGCATGTTCGATCCGTTGTTGAGCACCCAAATCAGTTATGCCGAAAGCCTGCAGGCGGCGTCCGCCGAAACACGCACGATCGGCCTGCTCTTCTTCCTGTTCCGGCGCAGTTCGGACATCGAGATGCGCAACATGCTGAGCAAGACCTCGGTGACCGGACGGCTGCACACAGGGACGATCTACGATGTTTCGCTTGCGCTCAACAGCGATGCGTCCTCGTTCAACAAGTTTCGCACGCAATGGAGCGGCGGCCTGACGCTGACGCTCAGCCAGCCGCTGCTGCGCGGACGGGGCAGCGCGGTCAATACGGCCCGGATCCGCATGGCCGAAAACGCTAAGAAAATCGCCGAGAGCCAACTCCGCCTGGCCGTCATGACGGCTGTCGCGGAAGTGGTGAAGGCTTACTGGGATCTCGTCGGCACCCTGGAAAACGTGACCGTGCGCGAGCAGGCTCTCGCCAACGCCGAGCGCCTCCTCGAAATCAGCCGGAAACGTCTCGACATCGGCACCGCCGCCGCGATGGAGGTCTTGCAGGCCAAGGCGGGCGTCGCCATGCGGCAGACGGATCTCGTCAATGCCCGGGCGCAGGTCAAAAACGCCGAAGACGCGATCAAGGCCGTGCTCAACATGCGCGACGGGGATATTTTCTCGTCCGCGCGGATCGTGCCGGTGGATCGTCCACATGCCGGCGAATTCGACCCGGAACTACTGAAAAACGAAAACGAGAAAGTGAGCGAAAGCATTGAACTCGCCCTGAAAAACCGGCCTGAAATGACGTCGGGCGACCTGGAAATCAAAACGGCCGAAATCGAACGCCGGCGCGCCGCCAACGACATGCTGCCCGATGTCAGTGTTTCCGGCAGCGTGTTTCAGGGACGCCGCGGCTACGAATGGGACAATGTATTTTCGGGGATTATCCATCGCGACGACCACTCGTTCATGGTCGGGATGAAAGCGTCCGTGCCGCTGGGCAACCGGGCGGCGCGCGGCGCGTTTCAGCGCGCGGACCTCACCGTCCGCCAAGCCGGACAAAAACTCGAAAAAACCAAGCAGGAACTGATGCTCCGGGTACGACTGGCCGCGCGCGCCGTCCAGACCAGCCAGATCCTGATCGAAAGCAACCGCCAAGCGAAGCAACTTCAGGAAGCCAATGTCATTGCCGAGGAAAAACGGCTCCGGCTCGGTGTCAGCACCAGTTACCGCGTATTGCAGGTTCAACAGGATTTGACCCTTGCCCAGACACAGGAACTCCAGGCGCGCATTGCCTATGAAAAAGCCCTTGTCGAACTGCGCCTCAGCGAGGGCACCCTTCTCGAAAGCCTTGGCATTGATTTCTGTCCTCCCGAACCGGAAGCGCCCGTTACCTTCGGGCGCAGCATTCGTCCGCCTGTACCCGAAATGAAATAAGTCGTGTCAGCCGGCGCCGCCGCAAGGAAAACGTTGGGATGAACGGCATGGAACAGATGCGCGGGAAGGCGGCCCCAAACCGCCGAACATTCGGCCACCAGGCGAAACGATGAAGAAATCGCTTCCTTTGCTGGGAGTTATCATCTGCTGGCTGGCCGTTTCGGGGTGTCCGGCAGACCGGGGACCCTTCGGGCTGTTCCAATACCTTCCGCCGGCCAAAGGCAATTCATGGACCTTTGGATGCGTGGCGTTCAACGCGGCGAACGAGGCGGCCGCCACGTACTACGAGGTACGAGTCGAGGAAATGTCGTTCGCAAATTGCCGCCGCACTTGGCGTGTCTCCATGACCGATACGTCGGAAGGCTCGGAATCATCGTCGTTTCCGGCCGGCTATTATTTCCTCGAAGACGGGGTGTTCTATAACACCGGCGCGATTCCGTGCCGCGACGATTTCACGGATCCCGTTGCGAGCGGTTTCATTCCGATTGCACATGGCGATCTGACGCCGCGCGTTATCACGGATGCCGGCGATCCGCTTCGCCGGCATTACAAGATGGACCTGCGCTACACGGCAGGTCCGATCAATCAGTTCCTTCCGCTGCATTATGTTTTCAACGAAGGAAAAGAGGGGAAACGGGAAGTGCACATCACGTTGGACGATTTCGGTCCCGAATTTCGATCATGGGACGATTGCATTGCCTTGGAAGCGCACCGCCCGGCCGAATCCGGCGAACCGGCGTGGATGCCCGTTCTTATCCTTGGCCGCGATATCGGGCCGATCCTGTTCGATACCGGTTACGGTCTCGGCCTGTACGCCACCTTGCATTCCGCCGCCATCCGCAACCGAAGGTGAACCGCTTTTTCAAAACCTGTTACGGGCAGACGGTCCGGGGAAACGACCCGTTTCGTGGAAGAAACGCAAATGCCCGTTTGGGCGACTTGCTTTGAATGTCCATGACGTGTCATACTGTCGTCAATGTGTGGCGGAAATGGATTGGCCGTTGTCCGCTGCGCGTGTTGGACAACATTGTCCCGGGTAGGATAGGGGTTCGGCCCGACTGAAGCGAATCCCATGGAGAAGAAAAGAACATGGCAACAGGTACGGTAAAGTGGTTCAACGACGACAAGGGCTACGGTTTCATTACTCCCGACGGGGGCGGCAATGATCTGTTTGTCCATCACTCGAACATCCAGATGAGCGGTTTCAAAAGCCTCAAGGATGGACAGCGGGTACAGTATGAATCGGCCCAGGGCAAAAAAGGGCCCGAAGCGCAGAATGTAGTCGCCCTGTAATCGGGTGTTGATTGAACTTCAAACGCCCCGGCTTTGGCCGGGGCGTTCGGTTTTATTACGGGGCCGATAGGGCTTCCCGGGCGTGAACGAGGCGTGTCAACAGGTCGTTGGCCGGCGTGGGAATTCCATGTTCGCGGCCGTAGGCGGAGATGGCGCCGTTCAGCGCGTCTATTTCGGTCCGGCGATGAAACAGGAAATCTTCGTGCATGCTCGCGAAGTGGGCCGCCGTCGGCGGGATCAAACGGTTGACGAGCACGTCCATGTACGCCTCCGGCGAATCGGGTTCGAGCGCGATTCCCTTTGCGCCGGCCACCGCATACAACTCATGGACGATATCCCGCATGATGGCCAGCGCATGCCCCGTTTCCGGCAACCGGCCATACGGCACGCCGAGCAGGGCCGATAGCGGGTTCAACGCGGAATTGTAGGCGACCTTGCCCCACAACAGCGTCGCGATCCGATCCGTGAACTCCGTCGGCAGCCCCGCCGCATCCATCGCTTCGGCAATCGCGCGGACCCGGTCCACGGGCGCTTCGGGACAATACACGCCGAGCGCCGTTGGATTCGCGATAACGGTGATTTCGATGTGGCCCAGCGCCGGCCGTCGAACGCCATAGATTACCCGCGCGCCAATGGTCCGTTCCCAGCCGGCCACCGCCGCGATGCGTTCCGCATTGCCCAGGCCGTTTTGATACGAACACACCAGCGTATGCGCGTCGAGCAGATGACGGAACGACTCCGCCGCAGCCGCCGTGTCGTAACTCTTGACCGACACGAGAATCAGATCGAAATCGCCCGCCTTCAATCCCGACAAATCGGTCTGGGCGCGTAGATTCGCGACATGATGTTCCCCCCAGATCCCCGTAATGCGCAAACCTTTCTCGCGGATCGTCTCGACATGCGCGTCAAGTCCGACCAGCGTGACCTCGTGCCCCGCCTTCGCCATGAATCCGCCCACGGAACTTCCCACCGCTCCCGCGCCAACCACCAACAGCCGCATAGACTACTCCTTCTATCCGTTTCATGAGCGCCCACTATAGCGAACGGCGCGAAACGGGGCAAATCGGCGGAACACGTTTCTTTGTGCAGGATATTGCGGTCGGGCCGCACATCAGGAACTCGGCAAGGATGCCGCGACCACGGTAGAGGCGGCGTCCCCACCGACCGGCAGGCAAAGATCCCTGACGGGAGCGTTGTCCACAAACCGGTTTCTCTTCGTGCTCGTTATCGTGCTCGTCATCGCTCTCAAAACCCCGCCGTTTTCCCATCCACCAAATTATTGAAATTCCATTGATGGCCCAAATGGCCCCGGAATTTCTTGTTGTTTTTGTAAAAAACCTGAGTTTAAGGTACCGAGTGGGCAAGTCAACCCGAAACGGCGCGCGTGGACATGCGCCCTCCCAAATATATGCGCGCCCGTGCTACCGGTGGGTTCCTGCGCCCTCTTGCTTCATGTGATTTTCCCGTATCGGGCAATCGGCCGGCTGTCCATGGGGCGCGGCCGTCGCAATCGGAACGCATAATAGTTGCCGCCCGCCCATTGCGGGAATCGTGCCTCGGCGCCGTCATCTCAGGTATGATCCCCGCATGTCGAACAAAAAAGCGTTCATACAGACCTACGGCTGCCAGATGAACGAGCACGACAGTTCCCGCATGATGGAAATCCTGTCGTCGCTCGGCTATGAGCGGACCGGCGAGATGACGGAAGCGTCGCTGATCCTCGTGAACACGTGTTCCGTCCGCCACAATCCCGAAAACAAGGTCTACAGTTTCCTTGGCGTTCTTGAACGGCTCAAGCAACGCAACCCGGCGCTGATGGTCGGCGTGGCGGGCTGTGTGGCGCAACAGGCGGGGGAGGCCATCCTGCGCCGGGCGCGGGTCGTGGACATGGTATTCGGTCCCGATCAAATGTTCCGGCTGCCGGAAATGCTGCACGCCGTCGGACACGGCGAACGCATCGCATGGACCGAATGGCAGGACGTGCGCGGGCGGGTCCACAACTTCATTCCCGGCGAGTGGCTGGAACGCGGTCATCTCGACGGCTGTGTCGCGTTCATCGCCATCAGCAAGGGATGTAGCAACGGCTGCTCGTTTTGCATCGTACCGAGTGTGCGCGGGCGCGAAATCTCCCGGGAGCCGGATAATATTCTCGAAGAGGCGCGCGCATTGATGGCCAGGGGCGCGAAAGAGATTTGGCTGCTCGGCCAGAACGTAAATGCGTACCATGCGGGCGAGACGCGGTTCATCCATCTCCTCGATATGGTCTCGCAACTCGGCGTGCCGCGCATCCGGTTCACGTCGCCGCATCCGAAGGACTGGGACGACGCATTGTCGGACCTGATGGCCTCGCGGCCGAACATCTGCAAGTACCTTCATCTGCCGCTGCAATCGGGCGCCGACCGCATCCTCGAAAAGATGAACCGGCGGCACACCCTCGCCGAATATCTGGACAAGGTGCGCTATCTGAGGCGCGTCAACCCCGCCGTTGAGATCAGCACGGATCTCATCGTCGGTTTTCCGACGGAAACCGATGCCGAATTTGAGGATACGCTGCGCGCAATGGAGGAAGTCCGGTTCAGCCAGGTCTTTTCGTTCAAGTATTCGCCCCGCCCCGGCACGCGCGCGGCGGAATGGCCGGACGACGTTCCCCGCGCCGTCAAGGAAGAACGGCTCGCCCGGCTGATCGAAGCGCAGGATCGCATCAACGCGGAGCAGATGGCCGCGTATGTCGGAACGGAACAGGAGATTCTGATTGACGGCAAGCATCCCAAGCGCAAAAAGGTTTGGAGCGGACGCACCGGCGGCTACCGCCCCGTGTCCGTGGTCTGCGAAGGATTGGCGGTCGGCGATTTCGCGAACGTCCGCATTACCGGTGTTCAAGGCCACTGGCTCACCGCCGAATTGAAAGCGTGATCGGCATGGCCAACAGGGCTTTCCTCCACACGCTCGGTTGCCGTCTCAACCATGCGGAGACCGGCATTCTCGCCCAGACCCTTGCGGACGCCGGATATGTATTGGCCGGCCGCGTCGAAGACGCCGATCTCTGCATCGTCAACACTTGCACCGTGACGCGCGAGGCCGACGCCAAGTCGCGCAAGGCGGTCCGGTCGTTCATCCGCCGCAACCCCGGCGCGTTTATGGTCGTGACAGGCTGTCACGCCCAAGTCCGGCCCGAAGCGATGGCCGCCATTTCCGGCGTGGACCTCGTGGTCGGCAACGCAAACAAGCTCGATATCGCGTCATGGCTGCCCGCCGCGCCGAAGAAGATTTCCGGAGCGCCGCGCGTAATTCGCGATCCCATTGCGCCGGAATCGTTCCGAATCGCCCCGCGCAATGCCATGCCGCCCGTGTGCCGGCCACAAATCAAAATCCAAGACGGATGCAGCGGCCATTGCGCGTTTTGCATCGTGCCGAGCGCGCGCGGCAAAAGCCGCGGGCGGCCCCTGGACGATATCGCCGCCGAAGCGCGCCATCTCGCGGAACACGGCGCCGTCGAAATCGTCGTTACGGGATTGAATGTGGGCGCGTATGCCTGCGAAGGCAAACGGTTGGTTGACGTCCTGGACGGGATCGCCGGGATTGATGGCGTCCGGCGCGTCCGCCTCGGATCGATCGAACTCAGCGGCATCCGCGACGAACTCATCGCCCGCATGGCGGACCCCCGTCACCCGCTCGTGCCTTTTCTCCACATCCCGCTGCAATCCGGATCGGAAACGGTCCTCGCGCGCATGGGCCGGGCCTACCGCGCCGACGAGTTCCTTGCATGGATCGAGCGTATCGCGGCGCGTGTCCCGGACGTCTGCCTCGGAACGGATGTCCTCGTGGGATTCCCCGGCGAGACGGAGGCCGAATTCGGCGAGACCTGCCGCTTTCTCGAAAACGCCCCGCTGGCCTACGCGCACGTCTTCAAGTATTCCGACCGCGAAGGGACGCCGGCCGCGTGCATGCCGGGCAAGGTGGAGGCCGTCGAGATCAACGCGCGCGGCGAACGCATTCGCGCCCTCTCCGGCGCGAAATGGACCGCCTTCATGCAATCCTTCCTGGGCCGGACGCTCGACGTCTTGTTTGAAACGAAGGAAAACGGATTCTGGACGGGTTACACGGCAAATTACATTCAGGTCTTCGTCGAATCCGGCGAAAATCATGCCAACCAACTTCTGCCGGTTCGTATGGAACGCATTCAGGACGGCCGCATGATAGGATGCGAATAATGCGTTTCGATTGTCGAAATGGGGCCGAATCCCAAGGTTGACCCGGAGGGGATTCGCGGGTAAAATGGCCCTGTTCATGCGCCGGAGACGGGCTGCCGGCGCGGCAGGAGTGCGTTCTGGTGGGAGTCACCTTTCGCTGCATTGTGATAGGTCTGCTCTTGATCCCGGTGAACAGTCTGTGGATCGTGCTGGGCGAGATCATGTGGTATTCGGGCGAGCCGACGACCATCAGCCTGTTCTACAACGTCGTTTTCATCCTGACGCTGCTCATTTTGGGGAATCTGGCGGTCCGGCGTTTCAGGCCATCCTGGGCGCTTGAACCGGGGGAACTCTTGGTCGTCTACACGATGCTGGCGATCAACAGCGCCTTGTGCGGCCACGACATGCTCGAAATCTTGGTCCCGATTGTTGGCCATTTGAACCGCTACGAACCGCTGGAGGGGCGTTACCAAGAAATTCTCTCGCTGATTCCGGCCTGGCTGCGGGTCGAGGATCAGGCGGCGCTCCAGAGCGCATACATCGGTCAAGAGTCCATCTACCGCCCGGCGAATTTCGTGCCGTGGCTGGGCCCGCTGGCATGGTGGGGTGCGTTTACGATGGCCCTGTGCGCGGTTCTGTGGGGGATGAACCTGATCCTGCGCAAACAATGGACCGAAAACGAGAAATTGTCGTATCCGGTCATCCAAGTGCCGATGCTGCTGGTCACGGAAACCGACACGCTGCTCCGCAACCGCCTGTTCTGGACCGGCTTTGCCGTGGCGGGATTTATCGATCTGGTCAATGGCATGAATGTCCTGTTTCCCCTGTTGCCCCGCATCCCCATCGTCCATATTTACAACATCCAGCAGTTTTTTCCGGAACGGCCATGGGTGGATATGGGCGCCGGCTGGATTTCGTTCTATCCGTTTGCGATCGGCATGTGTTTCTTCATGCCGACGGATCTGGCGTTTTCATGCTGGTTTTTCTTTTTCTTCTGGAAAATGGAGCGGGTTCTGGCGAGTTATATCGGTATTCACGGCATGCCGGGATTTCCGTTCGTCGAGGAACAGACGGCGGGGGGCTATTACGGCATTGCCCTGATTGCACTCTGGGTGACGCGCCACCATTTCAAGCGCGTGTTCCTGATACTGATTGGCCGCAACGTCGAACGCGAGACGACATGGGAACGCGAGGAGGTTCGGATTGCGGCCATCCTCTTGATTGGCGGATCGGCCTTCCTGATCTGGTTCTGCCTGAAGGCCGGCATGTCGTTGCCCATCGTGCTGGTGTTGTTCGGATTGTACTTCCTGTTGTCCATTGCAATCACGCGGATGCGGGCGGAACTCGGCCCACCGGCTCACGACCTCCATCACGCCGGGCCGCAACTTCAAATCGTCAAGTTTCTCGGCATGTCGAACATGCACCGGGATCATCCCAATGACCTGGCCATGTTCGGCTTTTTCAATTTTTTCAACCGGGCCTATCGGGGGCATCCCATGCCGCACGGCCTCGAGGCGTTTCGCATCGCCGAACGGCTCAAACTCGACAACAGGCGGTATCTGATCGCCATGTTTGCGGCGATCCCGGTGAGCATTGTCTGCGCCTTTTGGGCGATGCTGTGGGTGTTCAACAAATATGGCGCGGCGGCCCAAGCCGTGGGGCCGGGCGAATTTTTCGGACGCGAGGCATGGGAAGAGGTGTACCGCTGGTTCACGCTGCCGGAAATTCATCAGATGCAGCCGACCTACGCCATTCTGATCGGCTTGGGCGTTTCGATCGTTTTGGCCGTGTTGCGTATGGCGTTTCACTGGTGGCCCCTGCATCCGGTTGGGTTCGCCATCAGCGGATCCTGGGGCATGGAGCAAATCTGGCTCTGCGTGATGATTGCATGGCTCATCAAAGTCATTTTGTTGAAATACGGCGGCGCGAAGGCCTACAAACCGGTCGTGCCGCTGTTCGTCGGCCTGATCATGGGCGATTTCATGGTCGGCAGTTTCTGGAATTTGTACGGCATTGTGATGGAAACTCGGGTCTATCACTTCTGGCCTTACTAGCCGGAGCGCAATGCGTGAGGTGGACGCATGGACGGGATGGACGGGATGGACGAGATGGACGAGATGGACGAGATGGACGGTGCGGAAACGGCGGCATGCGGTTCTTCCCGCCTGCATTCTTGCATCCCCGTTCTTCATATAGGGCCTTTCCATGAATAAGGCGCGTTACATACTTTCTTGGTGCCTCGTGGCCGTCGTGGGATTGTTTGTCCAGTTCATTGTCACGAAATGGGCCACCGAGACCGAAAAGGATCCGGACCTCGCGGAGACGGTCGTTTTCGAGCCGGCGCGTTATCCGGAAATTGCGGCGCGTTTCACGCCGGAAGGCCTGAAGGCGCATATTGACGCCTTGTCGGACATTCCGTCGCGGCAGACGGGCACGCCCGGTTGCGATGCCGCGCTCGAATACATCCGCGCGCAGTTCCGCGCGCTCGGCGTGGGCGAGCCGGTGGTCCAGGAATTTCCCGCGACCGTTCCCGTTCATGACATCGCGGAAGCGCGGACGCCGCAAGGCGTGTTCCCGCTGCATCCGCTGCATCCGAACGGGGTGTGTCCGGCGGCAACCCCGAAAGAGGGGATCAAGACACGGCTCATCTATGCGGGATCGGGCAGTCTGGCGGAGGTGGAAGGCAAGGAACTTGACGGCGCGACGGCCGTCGTGGAAACGGGCGCGCGCGAGCAATGGCTTTACCTGATCGATCTCGGCGCCCGGGCGATTATTTTCGTCGAACGGGAACGTCCGCCGCGGTACATCGGCATGACGACGCAGACAATGTCGCACCAGGACGTGCCCCGGTTCTGGATGACGCAGGCCGAAGGCGCGCCGCTCGTCGCGTTGCTGAAGTCGCGGGATCTCGAAGCCACGCTGTATTCGGACGCCCGATGGGAACGCCGCACCGGCAAGAACATTTACGTGGACATCCCCGGCCTGAGCACGAAGGAACACAACAAGGACGAGGTCGTCGTTCTTTCGGCCTACTACGACAGCAGTTCGTTCGTGCCGGATCTTGCGCCGGGCGCCGAGCAGGCATGCGGCATCGCGGCCCTGCTCGAACTCGGCAAACTGATCGCCGAACACCGCTTCCAGAAATCCGTGCGTTTGCTGGCCCTTTCGGGCCATTTCCAGGCGATTGAAGGCGCCCGGCGGTACGCGTGGGACAATGTCGCACGGCACACGTCGCCGATGCGCGACGTGTCGCCGCAGGGCCATGCGGCCTTTTTCGGGCTCGACCTGTCTTCGGGCGGGCCGCGCGTTGGGCTGTTTTATGCCGGCAATTTTTTCACGCCGTTCGAAAACAACGTCAAGCCGCGCGTGTCCGATCTGGGCCGCCGCGCCACGCACTATGCAAACGAAATCGCCACGGCCTTGGGCGTGTCGCCGGACGAGTTGTTCGTGGACACGATCAACCCGGCGTTCGGCAAGGAGTGGTTCACCTACGCGCCGACCGGCCTTGCGCTGGACCACGAAGCGGCGCTGATAGCCGGCGTTCCGTCGTTGTCGTTCGTAACGGTCAACGATTCGCGATTTTTTGCCGCGACGCCGAACGACACCGAGGTCAATGCCGAAAACCTGGCCCGGCAGGTCCGCCTGCTTGCGTGTCTTTTGCCCAATGCGTTCAACGTCGAGGGCCGTTATCTCAAGCGGTCCATGCAACGCGTCGCATGCCGCGTCAGGGGCCGGGTCGTTTCGTTCGACCCGAAAGAGGGCTACCTGCCGAACAAGCCCGTGCCCAACGCGGTGGTAACCGCCCGCGGCATGTGGGATCAGATGATCCTGACCGGCGTCATGGCGCGTCCGGTCACGCTGGCCAACGGCCAGGGCGAATTCGAGCTGCCCTGCCTGGGCTACAACGCGGAGGCGCTGTATCAAATGGGCTGGCTCGCCTTCGAACCATTCGTGATCGAGGACGGCCATATCACGTGGGCGCCGGATTTCGGCCAGATGGGCCGCGAAAGTTATCCCTTGCGCCTGTTGCCGGTCCAGAAGGAAATGGAGTTGATGTGCGTCGCCTTTCCGTGCAAAACGCTGGATCTGTTCAACCTCGTGGACCCGCGCAATTACAACCTGCTCAACTCGCTCGACGTGCTCGAAGCCGCCAGCAACAGCCCGCCCGCCGTGTACGGCACGACGCTCCAGGAAAGCGCATGGCCGTCGTTCATGGCGCCGACGGCATCCATTTTCACCCAGCCGGGCAAGCGACTCAAAATCACGGCGGGCGCGGGCGCCGCGCAAAAGCGCATGTTGCTGCTGAACGTTCCCGAACGCTTCGCGCCCGGCCAATTGTTCAATACCGGCGACGGTTTCGCGGTGGACGACACGCCCGCCGTGCGCCACACCTACATGCAAAGCGCCACGGACATGTACCGGCTGGACGAGTCGCGCATCGCGTTCTTCGGATCGCACGGCATCAAGAACGCGCGCGTCAACACCCTGCACCGGCTCGCGGGCGACGCGCTCGAAAAGGCGCGCAAAGCGCTCGACGCGCGCAACTACCAGGAATATTTCGTGCAGGCCAAGCGCGCGCTCGGCTTCGAGTCGCGCGCGTATCCGGATGTCGTGGGCATGGCCAACGACGTCGTGCGCGGACTCGTGTTCTATCTTGTTTTACTGATTCCGTTCGCGTTCGCGACGGAACGCCTTTTCCTCGCCGGCCGCCGCATCGAAACGCGCATCGCCGGCATTGTGGCGTTGTTTCTCGCCATGTTCTTCGTGCTGCGGTTCACGCATCCGGCCTTCCGCATTGTGCTCAGCCCGATGATCGTCCTGCTCGGATTCGCCGTGGCGACGCTGTCGGTGGTGATCATCTCGATTGTGATGGCGAAACTCGAGGCGCTGGTATCGAAACGCAAGATCGAACAGCAGGGCGAGCACGAATCGGGCGTGCAGGCCGTCAGCGGATTTGCGCTCGCGCTCGAACTCGGCATCGCCAACATGCGCCGCCGCCGCGCGCGGACGATTCTGACGAGCATTACGCTGATCGTCCTGACGTTTTCGGTATTGTCGTTCATGTCCGTCACGGCGCAGTTGCGCATCCAGCAGTACACGTACAGCGACGGCGCGACGCCCTACCAGGGCGCGCTGCTTCGCACGCGAAACTGGGCGCCGTTCCCCTTCGAGACCTATGCCTCGCTGCGCAACGAGTACGGCGGCGAATGCACGATTGCCCCGCGCCGGTGGTACTACGGCGCGCTGGTCCTCAACCGGTCGTTCATAGACATTGACAAGGACGGCGTGATCCGTTCGGTCAGCGCGCTGGCCGGCCTGAGCGCCGAGGAACTGAAATTTTTCGACATCAAGGGCGCGCTGCTCGGCAACAGCCGCTGGATCGGTCCGCACGTCGAAGGCGTCACGCCGCCCGAAGAGATTTTGCTGCCCGTGAACTTAGCCCGGGACTTTCTGAACGAACCCGGCAGTGACCCGCAGGCCGCCCTTTCGCCCGCCGAAAAGGAACGGATCGCCAACGCCATGATCGGCCGGAAGGTGCGCATGCTGGGCCGCGAATTCGAGGTTATCGGCGTGTACGACTGGGAAAAGATGAACGAGCTGGTGGATATTGACGGGGAACGCCTTACCCCCTTCGATCCGGTCGAGATGGAAAAGAAGTTCCAGGAGGAGGGCACACCCGATCCCGAATCCGTCCAGCGCTACATCCACCATTCATTTAAGGACGTGGCAATCGTCAGCGAACAGGTGCTGGGCAATCTGGGCGGCGATCTCCGGTCGGTCGCGCTGCTCCCTCACAATCCGGGCGAATTGACGCCGCTGCTTGAAAACCTGATCCGCCGTCTCGACTATATTTTGTTCGCGAATCTCGACGGCACGCCGACGCTGCTGAGCAGCCGCAACGCCACGCGCATTTCCGAATTGTGGAACCTGCTGATCCTGATGGTGATCGCGGGTTTGATCGTGTTCAACACGATGCTGGGCAGCGTCTTCGAGCGGACAAAGGAAATCGGCACGTATACTGCGCTTGGCATTGCCCCTTCGCATATCGGACGCCTGTTCATGGTCGAGGCGGGCGTGTTCGCGGTGCTGGGCGTCATGGCCGGCTACGTGGCCGGGCAGACCGTCTCGCGGCTCGCGCATGTGCTCGACATCCCGCTGTTGAACACGCTCGAACTCAACTACAGTTCGATGGCGGGCGTTGCGGCATGCCTGCTCGTCATGGGCATGGTCCTGCTGTCGTCGGTGTATCCGTCGCGCAAGGCCAGCGAACTCGGCGTGCCCGACATCGAGCGCCGTTGGAAACTCCCGCCGACGAAGGAGGCGCGCATCACACTGCAACTGCCATTCACCGTGTCCATGCATGAGGCGCCGGGACTGGTCGCGTTCCTGAAAGAATACCTCGATTCGCATGTGGATGTGTCCGTGGGAAATTTCTATGTCGAGGAGGTTCAGGCCGGGCCGGCCATTGCGGGTGGTTCCGGCACCGGCATCACCGCGCGTTTCTGGCTGACGCCGTTCGACCTCGGCATCAGCCAATACACGACCATCGCGTTGCGCGTGCTCGAAGACATGAACGTGTGCGGCGTCGAAGTGTCCATCGAGCGGCTGAGCGGCGACGCCAGTTCGTGGCGGCGCGCCAACGGCCACTTCATGACGGCGATTCGCAGCCAGTTTCTCGTATGGCGCAACTTGACCCCGAAGGCGCGCGCGGATTATGTGTCGAGGGGAAAGGAGTTCGCGTTGGCATGATAATTCCCTGCTATATCATCGCCTTGTTCGTGCGCGTGCGCGTGCGTCCCTTCGCAAATCTCAACTTTCAAATCACTCGCACCCCAAACCCCAAACCCCTTGGATCTTTGTATGATCGTTAGCGAACCATTGCGGGAAGACCTCGAGTTCCGGGACGGATTTTCGATTCGGACGATGATCGGCGCGATCTTCGTCGGTTTCGTAATGATGCCCGGAACCATTTACCTTGGCCTTGTCGCCGGGTCCGGACTCGGTCCCGCCGCACAATGGGTCACGATTATCCTCTTCACCGAAATGGCGCGGCGCTCGTTTACAACGCTCAAACGCCAGGAAGTCTATATTCTTTATTACATGGCCGCGGCGCTTGCGATGACGGGCGGTCCGTTCGGGGGGCTGATCTGGAACCAGTACCTCGTCCAAAGTCCGCAGGCGATTGGCTTCGGCATTGCGGATTACTTCCCCGAATGGATCGTCCCGCACCGGACCGACGCCGCGATTGCCGGGCGCAACCTCCTCGCCCAGCCGTGGTATATCCCGGTCATGCTGACGACATTCCTTTGGATTATGGGCCGGGCCACGGCGTTGACGACCGGCTACATGCTCTTTCGTATTACCGCCGATGTGGAAAAACTCGCGTTCCCGCTCGCGCCCATCGCGGCGGAAGGCGCCACGGCGCTTGCCGAAACCACCGCGAAGAAAGAGACGTGGCGATGGAACGTGTTCAGCGTCGGCGCGGCCATCGGGCTGGTCTTCGGCGGCGTATACGTCGGCATTCCGGGTTTTACCGGCGTGCTGTTTTCAAAGACCTTGCAGGTCATTCCAATCCCCTTCGTGGACATGACGGAAAGCGCGCATCATGTCTTGCCGGCGGCGCTGGCGGGCGTCAGCCTCGACCTCGGCGCGGTGATCTTCGGCATGGTGCTGCCGTTTGCGATGGTCGCGGGAACGTTCGTCGCCGCGGTGGCATCGGCCTTCGTCGCCAATCCCATCCTGCAGAAAATGGGCATGCTCCCGCATTGGAAACCGGGCATGTCGCTGATCCCGACGAAACTGGCCGTGGATTTCGATTTCTGGATGAGCATCGGCATCGGCGCGTCGCTCTGCGTGGCGATCATCGGCGTCTACAAAGTCTTTCAGGCCTTGCTGACGAAACGCGACATCTCCGAAGGCAGCCTGCTCGAACCGCCCAAAGGCCGCGGCGACATCCGTCTGCGCTGGTGCATCCTCGTCTACGTCGCCGCCAGCACGGCGAGCATTGTCCTGTGCCGCGTTCTGCTCAAGCAGGACACCTTTCCAATGGCGATGCTCCTCGCATACGCGCTCGTGATTACGCCCGCCATCTCGTACGTCAGCGCCCGCATGATCGGCCTCACCGGCAGTCCCGTCGCGTTTCCGTTCCTGCGCGAAGGCAGCCTCATCCTCAGCGGCTACCGCGGGGTGGACATCTGGTTCGCGCCGCTGCCCTTGGCCGACTACGGCCCGACCACGCAGATGTTCCGCGAACTCACGCTGACGCGAACAAAGTTTTCGAGCCTCGTGAAAGTGGAACTGTTCATGCTGCCCATCTGCCTTGTGGCCAGTTACATCTTCTGGGCGTTCTTTTGGCACATCGAGTCCATCCCCTCGGCGACGTATCCGTTCACCGCGAAAATGTGGCCGCTCCAGGCCACATACCAATGCCTGTTCATGACCGCCACGACCGGCGAAAACTCGTGGCTCGTGCAGTCTATTCGCCTGCCCTTCATCCTCGGCGGCATTGGTTTTGGATTCCTCATGCTCGGTATCACCACCGTCGCCGGTCTTCCGCCGCTGTTCTTTTACGGTCTCATTGGCGGACTCGGCGCGATTCCCAACGCCGCGATACCCATGTTCGCCGGCGCAATCATCGGACGCCGTGTTTTCGAGCCTCGCTACGGCGCCGAAACATGGCGGCGTTACACACCGGTCCTCGCAGCGGGATATGCGTGTGGCGTCGGACTGATCGGCATGCTCTCGGTCGCCTTCGCCATGGTCGCCAAATCGGTGTCTTCGCTGCCGTACTGACGCCGCGGCACGGCGTTGGCCGCGTTTCATCCATTCCGGGGCTTCGTGTTACTATAGGAGGCGGTTGGCGGCGCCGACACGGGCCGAATACGTCCGGCGCACGAGGTTTACAGTTTGACACGAGGAGAATGAATGATGAAGAAGGGTACGTTTTCCAGACGGCGGTTTTTGGCGGGCACGGCGGCGGCCAGTGCGGCGTTTTCGCTGTTCCCGGGGCGGGTGCTGGGCGCGAACGATCGCGTGAACATCGGCATTATCGGGCTGGGCGGCAAGGGCGGCGCGCATCTCGCCGATTTTGGCAAGATTCCAAACGTGGAGATCCTGGCCGTCTGCGACGCCGACAAGGCGCGCATGGAAAAGGCCGGGGATAAAATCGCAAAACACCAGGATCTGCGCCGCCTGATCGAAATGAAGGATATTGACGCCGTGGTCATCGCCACACCGGACCATTGGCATTGTCTTGCGGCCATCATGGCGTTCCAGGCCGGCAAGCACGCCTATGTCGAGAAGCCTGTCAGCCATTGCATCTGGGAAGGCCGCAAAATGGTCGAGGCGGCGCGGAAGTACAACCGCATCGTGCAGACCGGCACGCAGCAGCGCTCGTGCCCGGCCGTGCAGGAATGCGCGAAAGACATTCAGTCGGGCATGTACGGCAAGGTGTTGTGGGCGCATTGCAGCAAGCTCGACGCGCGCGATCCGATCGGCAAGGTGGACGGCCCCCAGCCGCCGCCCGAAACCGTGGACTACAACCTATGGGCGGGACCCGCACCGATGGCCCCCATCATGCGCAAGGAATTCCATTACGACTGGCATTGGCAGTGGGACTGGGGCACGGGCGAGATGGGCAACTGGGGCGTGCATTATCTCGACGACTTGCGCCATCTGCTCGGATGGGACGACGTGCCCGGCAACGCGATCGCCGCGGGCAACCGCTGGTGGGACGACGACGGCGAAACGCCGAACATGCACATGTGCCTGATGGAACACCGCGGCACGAAGATCGTCATTGACATCCGCAACATGAAGGATCCGAAGAAGGGCGGCGATCAGGGCGCGGTGTATCTCAAGTCGCGCGGCGGCAATTATCTGATGTGCGAAAACGGTTATATCAACATCGCGCGCGGCGGCGGCAAGGCCTTCGACAAGGACGGAAAGCAGATCAAGCAATACAAGGGCACCGGCGGTTCGGGACACGACGCCAATTTCATCAACGCCATACGCGAAGGCAGCAACAAGTCGCTGGCCGCTGAAATCGAAATCGGCCACATGAGCACAGTCTTGTGCCACCAGGCCAATATCGCGTTCCGCGTCGGCAAGGCGGCTTCCGTCGAGGAAGTCCGCGAGAGCGTCAAGCAGCATGAGGACGCCCTGAACACTCTCGAAAGCATGGTCGAACAACTCCATGGCAACGCCGTGGATCTCAAGGCGAAACCCTTTATCCTCGGTCCCAAACTCACTTACGACGCCAAAACGGAAACGTTCACCGGCGATCATGCCGAAGAGGCCAACGCATTCGTGAAGCGGATCTATCGCGAACCGTTCGTTGTGCCGGATAATGTGTGATCGGCCGGGCGAAATCGCTCCCCGTGCTTGAAAAGCGTCAAAGGAAACGCGCTGTGTTTTCCAATCGGCGGCTTTCCCTAACACGGTGCAGCCGCAATGCCTCAAACAAGAGGAGCCTTCGATGACACGGATTCAACTGGCGCGCCTGATTGATCATACCCTGTTGCGGGCCGACGCGGCGCGTCCCGATATCGTGGCGTTGTGCGATGCGGCGATCGAATGCGGCTTCGCGGCGGTCGCCGTCAACCCGGTCTGGACAGCTTTTTGCGCGCAACGGCTTGCGGGCTCCGGCATCGGCGTGGATCCGACGATCGGCTTTCCCCTTGGCGCCACGACGGCGCATGTCAAAGTCGAAGAAACGCGCGAAGCCATCGCGAATGGCGCCACCGAAATTGACATGGTCATCAACATCGGCGCCCTGAAATCGGGATACCCGCAATTCGTCGAAAAGGAAATCGCATCCGTCGTCCATGCCGCGGGCAAAACGCCGGTCAAGGTCATCATGGAAACCTGCTATCTGGACGACGCGGAAAAAGTGGCGGTTTGCGAAATGTGCATGCGCGCCGGCGCCGCGTTTGTAAAGACCTCGACCGGGTTTGGGTCCGGCGGCGCAACGGTTGAAGACGTCCGTCTGTTGCGGCAGACGGTTGGACGCAAACTGGGCGTCAAGGCTGCGGGCGGGATTCGCACCTATGCGGACGCATGCGCGATGCTCGATGCCGGCGCGGATCGTCTCGGCACAAGCGCGGGAGTGCAAATCCTTGCCGAAGCGCCCGAATAAAGGGCTTTGGTTGTTTATTTTTTCACAACGTGGCGCTTTGACTTTCCATGGAAGTTTGGAATATACTATGTAACTTGTTTGCGTACAAACGATTGTGGTGGTACTGAGAACAAGATGGAAATCGGATCGTGGTGGGTTTGAAAAATGAACAAATGGATAATGGAGGGAGAGTAATGCGTAAAGTGGCGGTGTTTGTGTTGGCGATTGGGTTGATGGGCATGGCGTATGCCGACCTGCAGAATGTGACGGTCGGCGGCGAATTGCGCATACGCGGCCGCTGGTGGGACGATTGGAACGACACGGGGTTGAAATACGTCGAGCAGTTGACGGCGCTCCATGTCAACGCGGATTTCACGGACAATGTGTCGGCGTTCATTCAGTTTCATTCGTATAATCGTTGGGGTGAAGATTTCCGGTCCAATTATCTTACGGGTTTGGACAGCCGTCCCACCGACGACGTGGCGATTCACCAGGCCTATATCAATGTGGAAGAGTTGTTCGGCGCGCCGCTCCGTCTGCGTGTTGGACGCCAGGAGTTGACCTTCGCCAAGGCATGGCTCCTGGGCAGCCAGACCTCGCCCACCATGTGGTATTCCTACGATGCCCTCCGGCTGACGTACAAGGAAGGGAAATTCACGCTTGACGGCTGGATGTCCAAACTGGTGGAAAATTCACCCAACGAGGAAGACGGCGATGTGGACTACTACGGCCTGTACGCCACCTACAACGCGTGCGATTGGTTCAACGTATCGCCCTACTGGGTTTACATCCGCGACGGCCGCACGCCTGGCGTAAGCCATCTGCACACCCCGGCCCTGCGGGTGTGGGGCGCGGGAAGCGGTTTCGACTACAATGTCGAACTGGCCTACCAGTTCGGCGAATCCGAACAGGCCTCGGCCATCTTCAAGCACGACCTTGACTACAACGCCTTTGCCGGCGACGTGGAGATGGGTTACACGTTCGACGCGAACTGCAAGCCGCGCGTATTCGTCGGCGGCGCCTACTTCGGCGGCGAGGACAATCCGAACACCGACGACGACCTTTCGTTCAACCGCCTGTTTTCCGGCCAGTGGTATTCCTCGATTCTCGACATTCGCGACGGCGCCAGCGCCATGACCAATTTCTGGCAGGTGCGCGGCGGGCTTACCGCCAATGCGACCAAGGCCATCAGCACGGGATTGAGCCTGGCCTATTTCGGCATCGTGGACGCCATTGACAACGCCGACGACGGCATCGGCACGATGTCCCATGTCTGGGTGCGGTACCAATACAGCGCCGACCTGTGGCTCCGGATCGGTTGGGAGCATCTGTTCAAGGAGGACGGCCTGACCGACGGCAACTGGATCTTCCACAACGGTTTGAGCCGTCCGACGCTCAACGACCGGGATGCCGATTACCTGTATTTCGACACGCAGGTTAAATTTTAGTCTACTGAATCGCGACCGTCCTTGTTGAAAGCGGCTAGGCGGAGCGCTCGTGCAGGCTCCGCCTGGTTTTTTCCAAATCCGGCGGTTTCACGAACCCAAATCCGGCAGTGGAAATCAAAGGAAATCACCCTATCCCATGGAAGAGATGGACGTTGTGGACGATAGAAACCCGCAAGGCGCTTCGCCATACGGAAGAAATCCACCGGGTCCACAAAGTCCATTTCGTCCACGGATTGAGCGAAGGCCCGGCGTTCCAATGACGAATTCGGGTTCATGGAGGGTTACGGCGCGCAAGGCCGTGCTGCTTGCGATGGTCGCAGGCTTGACGGGAATGGCGCGGGCCGATTTGCAAAACGTGCAAACGGGCGGGCGGATCGTAATTCGCGGGCGTTGGATCCACAACACCTTCAACGAATCCAGGGCCGCCGTATTGCACAACGGTTTTCCCAGCCTATACGCGTGGGACGAAACGAATGATTGGACCTCTGTTGAACAGGCCACCTCGTGGCACGCGCGCGCGGATTTTACCGGTGGCGTTTCGGCGTTTGTCGAGTTCTACGCGTATCATTTCTGGGGCGACGGGTTTCGGAGCGATTACCTGGGCGGTATTGACGCGCGCCCCGGCGGCGATCCCCGTCTCAACGCCAGTCTTCTGCAGGGGTACGTGGAAACCAACGACACGTTCGGACTTCCTTTGCGTCTGCGCATTGGCCGCCAATGCATGACCTTCGGCAAGCAACTCCTGATTTCCGATCATTCGACGCCGGTGCAGCGTTTCTCGTTCGATGCCCTTCGCGCCACCTTTACGCCTGTTGACAAAGTGACGATTGATGTATGGATGGCCCAATTGGCGGAGTCCAGCCCCGAAGAAAAGGACGGCGACAGCGCGTTTTACGGGGTGTACGCCACGTATGCCAAAAGCGACGCCGCCAATGCGTCGCTGTACTATTTGTTGCTGCGCGACGCCCGCCGGGCGGACGCGATTTTTTCCGGCGCGCCGGACCTGTACGAACCCACCGTGCTGAACACCGCCGGCGCGCGTTTCTGGGGCAGGAAGGAAGGTTTCGATTACGACGTCGAGGCGGCCTTTCAGTTCGGTCCGGCCGACGGCGAGGCGCTGGCCTTCGCCTCGGCGAACCGTCTTGCCGGCGCGCCGCCCAAAGGCGAACGCTGGAACAATCTGGGTTTCGACGGCGAGATCGGCTATTCCTTCGATGCCGCCTGGAAACCGCGCATTTTCGCGGGCGGCCTGTATTTCGAGGGGGGAGAAATCGAAGACCTCGGCGGCGGGCGATTCGTCATGGGTCCTTCCTTCAATCGCCTGTTTTCCGTTCTGAACTATTGCCCCGTGCTGCAGGACAACGGCAACATGTCGAATTTCGTCCAACTGCGCGCCGGCATGAACTTCGCGCCGCTGGAAAAGGTGCAAGTGACGGTGCGCGGGCAACAGTTATGGGCCGAGCAGTCGTGGCGGCCGCTGCACTCCTCGGACAACCTCGGATTCCACCTCGACACAACCGTCCGGTATTCATTCAACCCGAATCTCCTCGTTCAACTCTACTACGGCCACCTGTTTTCCGGCGCCGCGCTGGGCGACGGCAATTTCACGCACGCGTTCGGCAATGCCTTTGACGCGGGGCGAAACAGCCGCGACGCCGACTACGCCTACTGGATGCTTACGCTCGATTTCCGACGCGTTTTCCAGAAATGACTAGCCGCCGGCCGCCGGTCTGTGGTATTCTATGTATAAAGGAATACAATGCAGGGGCCGTGTTTGAATTGGAGGCGGCAGGGATGTTGAAGATTGGATCGTTGGCAGGCATGGTTGCGGTGTTGTGGGCCGCGACAGCCCTGTCCGAACCGTCCGATCTGGCCACCGGAATATCGCCGCCATCGCGTCCGGCCCGTCCGTTTGCGCGGGGCGGTCCGCGCAACGCTTATATTGAATGGCGGGCCAATCCCGAATACGATCTCAGGGGCTACCATGTCTACCGGCAGGAGGTCGTGGACGCGGAAACCGCGACGCCGGTGGGCGATCCGGTCCGGGTCAACGGGAACAGCCCCGTTTCCAGGACCGAGTTCGTGGACACGGGAATCGAAAAGGATCGCCTTTACTGTTATGTCATCGAGGCCGTCGGCGCGGGCGACGCCGTCAGCGAACGTTCCGAACCCAGCATGCCGCCCGTACACGGCCAACGGCTGCGGGTCTATTTCCCCGATATCTACGCGAATCAGGGGGGCATTTACCGGTTCAAGTCGCCCTCCGACGGATCGCCCCGAATCGCGATTCCCATTGCGACCCAGTGCGCCTACGACATTTCAACCTATGGCATTCAGGTGGCCGTCCATTTGCCACGCAATCTGATCGACAGCGCCGACAGTATTGCCGTGTATCCAAGCGGCCTTATGGGAGGATTTCTCTTTGCGCGAAATGCTTCTGTTTTGGACAATGAAATTATTGAACTTCGGATCATTGCCGCCGGATTGTCCAGTTTGCCGCTGTACGGTGCGGGAACCTTGTTTTACGTTGTGATTACCCCTTCCGAAGCGCTCCTTGCGGGAGAAACCGCCTGCGGCCCGCTGTTGTTCATTAGGGATCAGCCTTTGTTACAAGGCGTGCGATTGTATGATGGCGCGCTCAAACCCATCACGCTCGATCTGGACGATGGCCTGCTGTGCGGCGACGGGCTTTGCGCGGCGCACGGCGACGCAAATTTGGACGGCAGGATTACGGAAGACGACGCGGAATATATCCTCCAAATCGCTGCGGGCGGCGTGCCGGAGCCGGACCCGTGTACACGGCAGGTCGCCGATATCAACCTCGATAATTCCGTGGATCAGGCGGATGCCGTGCTGCTGTTGCGGCGATTGCACGTGCGCGATTTATGGCCGGATCCCATATCCAAGACCAGCGAGTCCGCATGGGATTCGTTCGCCGCGCCGGAAAAAAGCGAAGGCGAGCAACCGCTGGTCCGCATCGGAAACGTCGAAGCCGAGACGGGATCGGAAATCGCCGTGCCCGTGTACATCGAGAACGCGCCGCAGGCCGCCGGGTGCTCGTTTGACGTTACGTTTCCCGCCGGCGCCCTCGGACTGTCGCTGCAATCGGTAGAGCTGGGCGAAGAACTTGCGGAAGCCGGATTCAAACTGGCATGGACCGGTTCCGGAACGGTTTCCGATCGCAACAAGGGGTTCGTGCACGTGGCCATCGCGGGCGGCGGGGCGATCGCCTCGAAGGAACCCGTCACGGCGGCCTACATCAACTTCATGACGCCCAAATCCGGCGGCGAAGGCATGTCCGTGCCGCTTCGCGCCAGCGACGCCGCCCTGACCGATCCCTACGGTTTTACGCCGCGTTACGACGCGCCCAACGCGCCGTCTAGCGCCAATGGATCGATTCAGGTCAAGGGCCTTGTTAATGGATCCATGGCCATACTGGTCGTGGACAGCGCGACTTCCGCGCCGATCGGCAACGCGCAGGTATTCGCGTCGCCCGGCCCCGCTTTTCCGGTCACACAAAACAACGCGGGCGTCTACATTTTCGCCTCGCTGGATCCCGGCGAACACGAGTTTACCGCCCAGGCGCCGGGCTATGTCACCTTGAAGCAAAGGGGACTTGTTCCCAGCGGTGACGTGGGCACGATGACCATGGCGCTTGTCAAGGGTTCGGGTCCGGGAGGCGGCTGCGCCGGCGGCGGCGTCATGGCAACGATTCCGCCATCCGGCATGCGCGGCGGCGCCGCAGATACCGCGATCCTTCTGCTGCTGGCGCTGGCGCTGGCTTCCCGCCGCCTTTTCACGGGGAACCCACGGCCGAAACGCCAGATCCGCTGATCACGTGTTTTCGGCGTTTGTGCCTGTTCGCGCCGCAGAAAAAGCCGGGGAATGTATTTCACGGCTCATGCGTTGTTGGTGGCAGCCGCCATACATGGAAAATGTTAGGGATCTGCCCGATGCTCCCAAAGAACGGCGACTCGAAACGGTTGCGCCGCGAACGGCGGACCATCGTCGAGATGATTGCGCTGTACTGCCGCGATTGCCATGCGCCGGCGAACGGCCTTTGCAACGACTGCCGCGAGTTGATTGCGTACGCGAACGAACGCCTCGACCGGTGCATGTTCCGCGACGACAAGCCGCCCTGCCGGGAATGCCCGGTTCACTGTTACCGCGAATCCATGCGCCATCGCGTCACGGAGGTAATGCGGTATTCCGGTCCGCGCATGCTTCGCCGCCATCCCTATCTCGCCATCATGCACCTCATTGACGGACGCAGGAAATCCGCGAAAATCCACGAATGAACGTGAATACTATTTTCTCTCCCACCATGACAACGGCCGACTTTGTGGAAAATCTTTGCGTTCATTCGCGGTTTTTGGCTTCTTCCCGCCGCGGCCGGCATCGATCCTTGTGCGCCCCGCGTTCTTTTGACTTTGCAGAGAAACGCATGGCATAATCATGAAACCCTATCAGGTCCTGATGTCTGAAGTACTCGCCCCGGCCTTTCGCGCTGCGTCTGGCGGTTGGGCGGCAGGGCGTGTGTCCGAAGTCCGCCCATGGCGCGGAAGCGTCTCGTTGTTGGCAGTGAACATTCTGGTTGGGTCGTTGTGTTTCATGTATATTGAATTTGCATCGGTGTTGGTCTTTTTGGCCCTAGGCTTCGTCTTTGTCGTCGGGAGTCTCCTCTTTGGATGGCTGGTTCGCTTGAGCCGCCCGACGCCCGACAAGCGCCGCATCTACGAGTGCGGCGAACCCACCATCGGCTCGGCGTGGATTCGCTACAACAGCCGTTTTTACACGGTGGCGCTCGTCTACCTCCTGTTTGATGTGGAAGTCGTTGTGCTGGTTCCCGCCGCGCTGGTTCTGCGTGAATTCGCGGGCGCGGGCATGGCCTTTGCCGCGTTGATAGGGGTGCTCGTGTTCCTGGGCGTGCTCGCACTTGGCTTGGCCTACGAATGGGCCAACGGCAACTTGGACTGGATCGGCGAGACGTGGAAGGCGGAATCCGGAGAGCAGGCCCGTGGCTGACGATCGCAAGAAAACGCCCGAGGAGTTGTTCGCCGAGGCGGTCCGCGATCCGCGCGATCTGACGCGCTACCTGCATTATTTGAAACAAACGAAATCGGAAGGAATGTCGGTGCTGGTGGCGCCGCTCGACGCGGCGATCAACTGGTCGCGTGCGAATGCGCTGTGGCCGCTGACGTTCGGGCTGGCCTGCTGCGCCATCGAGATGATGGCCGTCGGCGCAGCAAAATACGACCTCGACCGTTTCGGCGCGGGGGCGTTTCGTCCAACTCCGCGACAGGCCGACCTGATGATCGTGGCCGGCACGGTCACGCACAAGATGGCCCCGCGCGTGAAGCGCCTGTTCGATCAGATGCCGGAGCCCAAGTATGTGATGGCGATGGGCGCCTGCACGATAGGCGGCGGCCCCTATTCGGTGCACGGTTATCATGTGGTCAAGGGCATAGACCGGTTCCTGCCGGTGGACGTGTATGTGCCGGGGTGTCCGCCGCGGCCCGAGGCGCTGATTGACGCGCTGCTCTGGCTGCAACAGAAAATCGCGCAGGAGCGCCCGTTGATCAAACGTTACAGCAAGGAGACCGCATAGGCCGTGGATATTCAGTCCATTCACGCGCTGCTGCGCGAACGATTCGATCGCCTCGTCGGCGAACTTCGGACGCCGGAACGCGGCGACGCCTTCATCGTTGTGGCCGCGGAAGGTCTCGCGGACGTGTGCCGTTTTCTGCGGGACCACGACGCGACGCGGTTCGATTTTCTCCGCCTGATTTCCACGGTGGACCGGGGCGCCCAATTGTCGTCGGTCTATCATCTTTATTCGTACCAGCATTCCCATTCGCTTGTGTTGCGCGTGGATGTGGACCGCGAGACGCCCCGCGTGCCGTCCGTGTCTTCGGTATGGGCGTCCGCCGAATGGCATGAACGCGAGGCATTCGACATGATGGGAATTGTTTATGAAAACCATCCCGAATTGACACGCATTCTGCTGCCGGACGACTGGGAAGGATACCCGTTGCGCAAGGATTACCAGGCGCCGACGGAATATCATGGGTTGACCAACGCATAGATGACCCACGAAACCACGAGAGAATACGCCGACTCGCTGAGGACGGAAGAACTGCTCATCAACATGGGCCCGCAGCATCCCTCCACGCACGGCGTGTTGCGGCTCATTGTGCAAACCGACGGCGAGATGGTCCGGCGGACGTGGCCGCAAATCGGCTTCCTGCACCGCTGCTTTGAAAAAATCGCCGAATCGCTCGATTATGCGAAGGTCATCCCGTACACGGACCGCATGGATTATCTCGGTTCGATGAACAATCCGCTGCCGTTCTGTCTTGCCGTGGAAAAACTCGGCGGCTTTGCGGTGCCGGATCGCGCATCGTATCTGCGTGTGATCATGGCGGAATTGAACCGTATCGCGTCGCATTTGCTGGCGTTCGGCACGTATGCGCTCGACCTCGGCGCGTTCACGCCCTTCCTGTACGGATTTCGCGAACGCGAAATGATCCTTTCCATCTTTGAAAAGATCAGCGGCGGACGCCTGCTCTACCATTACCCCCGCATCGGCGGCGTCGCGCGCGACATGACGCCGGAAATCGCCGCCGACATTCGCGCCTTCCTCGTGCAGATGCGCAAGGTATGGCCGGAATACAACACCCTGCTCAGCAAGAATCAGATCTTCGTCAAGCGCACGGCCAATGTGGGCGTGATTCCGCGCGAACAGGCCATCGCCTACGGCTTGACCGGGCCGTGCCTGCGCGGCAGCGGGGTCGCGTTCGACTTGCGGAAGGCGCATCCCTACTGCGGCTACGAACATTTCTCGTTCGACGTGCCGGTGGGCGAAGGCGCCATGGGAACGACCGGCGACTGCTGGGACCGTTACTGGGTCCGCATGGTCGAGATGATGGAAAGCTGCAAGATTGTCGAACAGGCGCTCGACGGCCTGCCCGAAGGGCCGTTTTTCGAGAAAGTGGGCCGTTCGTTCGATCTGCCCGAAGGCGAGGCGTACGTTCCGTGCGAAAATCCGCGCGGCGAATTGGGATTTTACGTGGTCGCCGACGGTTCATCGAAGGCGTTGCGCGTCAAGTCGCGCGCGCCGTCGTTCTGCAACCTGTGCATAACCGACGCGGTTTGCCGCGACGTGTTGTTGGCGGACGTGGTCGCGATTATCGGCTCGATCGATATCGTGTTGGGTGAAGTGGACCGATGAACGATGTAATCCAGACATTCCATGAGTCGGGCGCGGGCGCGTTGTTTCCGCCGTTGCTGCACGTCCCGTCATGGCTGCCGTTTGTGCTGGCGTACCTCGTGGGCGGCGGGATCATCGTTGCTTTCATGGCGATCATGGCGTTGGTGTGGACCTACGGCGAACGGCGCATCGCCGGATTCATCCAGGTGCGGCTTGGTCCGAACCGCGTGGGGCCGTTGGGCATTCTGCAGCCACTCGCCGACGCCATCAAACTACTCGCCAAAGAGGACATCATGCCGTCGGCGGCGAACTGGAGTCTGTTTACGGCCGCGCCGATCCTGGTGTTCCTCGGCGCGATGCTTCCCTTCGCGGTGCTTCCGTTCAGCGAACGCATCGTGCTGACCAACATGCAGCTGGGGCTCTATTTCGTGCTGGCTTTCCAGGCCATCGAAGTCATCGGCATCCTGATGGCCGGCTGGGGACCGGGCAGCAAGTGGTCGCTCTACGGCGGCATGCGCCTCGCCGCGCAGATGCTGTCCTACGAAATTCCGATGGGCCTGTGCGTGCTCGTCGTCATCTTCCTGGCCGGTTCATTGAATCTCGGCGAAATCGTCGCGTGGCAATCGCAAGGGCCGTGGATACTCGGCTGGGCGATTTTCCGTTCGCCCGCGGCGTTCGTGGCCTTTTTCATGTTCTACATCGCGGGGCTGGCCGGAACGAAACGGGCGCCTTTCGACCTGCCCGAGGCGGAAAGCGAACTGGTGGCGGGCTACCATACCGAATACTCCGGTCTGCGTTTCGCCTTTTTCTTCATGTCCGAGTACGCGGCAATGTACGTTGTGTGCGCGCTGGCGGCGATCCTGTTCCTAGGCGGCTGGCACGGACCGATTCCACGCCCGGCCTTGCCGGAAAACGCGGCGTTTTTCAACACGTGGCTGGATGCGATTCATGCGCAAGCCGGCGGCGGGTTGTCGGTGGCGGCGTCCCTCGAAGTGTTTGCCGCCACGCTGGCCGGCACGGCTTTCAGCAGACTCGGGCTGACGATTGCCGCGTACGAGATCGTCGGCGTAATCAACATGTTTCTCAAGGCCTTCGGCCTGTATTTCGTGATGATTTGGGTGCGCTGGACCTTGCCGCGCATCCGCATTGACCAGGTCATGTACTTGTGCTTGAAGGTGTTGCTGCCTATCGGTCTTGTCTGCGCGACGTGGGCGGCGATCCAGGTGGTGGTGTTTCCATGAAGACGGCGGAAAAGAAAAATCCCGTGGCGCAATACTTCGCCGATATCTGGGCGGGGATATACACCACGTATGCCGGGATGAAGATCACCATCGAATACTTCTTTGGCAAGAAAGTCACGATGCGCTATCCGGAGGAAAAGCCGGTCATTCCGCCGGGCCACCGGGGCGTGCATGTGTACGACGAGTCGAAATGCACCGGTTGCCGCGCATGCGCGCGCGCGTGCCCTGTGGACTGCATCGGCATCGATCTGCTGGGCCGGGGCCGCGACGTGATGCTGCTGCAATTCGACATTGACTACGCGCGCTGCCTTTTCTGCAATTTGTGCGCGGAGGCGTGCCCGTTCAACGCGCTGGCCCTTTCGGAAAAATACAACCTTGCGTGCGGTTCGCGCGGGGATTGCCTGCGGCATTTTGCCCGTCCCAAATCGCAAGAGGAAATGGACGAATTCAAGGCGCTTCTCGCGCGCAAGGAAGCCGAACGCAAGGAGGCGCAGGCCAAAAAGGAAGCGGAACGAAAAGCAAGGGAAGAAGCCGAACGCAAGGCGCGCGAAGAGGCGGAACGAAACGCGCAGGAGCAACCGGAACAATGAACACGGACACGGCCATCCAAACCGTCGCGATCTGGCAGGGCCCGAACATCGCGTTCTGGATGATCACCCTGCTGGTGCTGGGGTCCGGCGCGGTCGCCGCGCTGAGCCGAAGCATCGTCGTGGCCGCATTTTCGTTGTTTTTCACGCTGCTCGGCATGGCCGGGTATTACGTCCTGCTCGGCTCCAGTTTCCTCGCGGTCACGCAGGTCATCATTTACGTCGGCGGCATTCTTGTGTTGCTCATGTTCGGCATATTGCTCACCGCGCGTCCGATGCAGCGCGACCCGAAAGACACCCACTGGCTCTATCTGCTGGCCGGCACGCTCAGCGCGGCGCTCTTTGTCGTGCTGGCGCATCTAATCTGGACCGTGCCATGGCGTGCCGGGCCGATTCAGAACCCGCCTGTCGGCGACGTGCGGCCCATCGGCCATGCGCTGCTGACAACCTACCTGCTGCCTTTTGAGGTCGCGGGTATGACGCTGCTCCTATGCCTTGTTGGAGCGGCCTACCTCGTCAGGAGGCGCGAGCGATGAATACAACCCTGCTGACCTCCGCCGGATTTTCCTCGACACAGCCGGTCGGACTGCTTTGGTATCTGACTGCGGCGGCGATCCTTTTCGCGCTCGGCCTGACGGCCTGCATGGCGCGCCGGAACGCCATCGGCATCCTGATCGGTCTCGAACTGATCCTGAACGCGGCGATCCTCAATTTCATGGCGTTCTGGCGATTCGGGCAATCCGCCACAAACGACACTTCAATGGCCGGACCGATGATGGGCATCTTCATCATCGTCTTGGCGGCCTGCGAGGCCGCCGTGGCGCTGGCCATTCTTCTGAACCTGTATTTCAACTTCGGATCCGTCGAAGTGGACAAAGCCAACCGGATGAGGCTCTAACGCATGGACCACACGATGCTGAAATGCGGCCTGGCGATCTTCGCGCTCCCGCTGGTTTCGTTCGTCGTGCTGGGCCTGTTCAACAAGCGCCTGCCCCGGCGCGGCGATTTCATCGCCACGAGCGTCATGGGGCTGGCGCTCGGATTGTCGCTGTACGTCTTCTGGCGCGCGTGGAGCGATCCGCGCCCGGTCTTCGTGAACCTTTCGTTCGCGTGGCTGCCGATGGAAGTCAACAAGGCCGTGCTCGGCGGCATCCTGATTGACCGGCTTACCGCCGTCATGCTCGTCGTTGTCACGCTGGTCAGTTTTCTCGTGCATCTGTTCTCGACGAAATACATGGAAGGCGACGTCCGATACGGGCGTTACTTCGCCGGCCTATTGCTCTTCACCGTGTCCATGCTCGGACTCGTCCTTGCGAACAACCTGCTGTATCTGTATATGTTCTGGGAACTTGTTGGATTGACGTCCTACATACTCATCGGCCACTGGTTCGAGAAGAAGTCCGCGTCCGACGCCGCCATCAAGGCCTTCATCACGACGCGCCTGGGCGACGTGGGCATGTTCATCGGTATCATGGTGTGCTACCTGCAGGTGGGATCGCTGCAATACGGCGATCTGTTCGCGGCGGTCGAGCAGGGCGGCCTGTCGGGCGCATGGCGGACGATTGCCGGCCTCGGCCTGTTCTTCGGCGCGATGGGCAAGAGCGCGCAATTCCCGCTGCATGTCTGGCTGCCCGACGCGATGGAAGGCCCAACGCCCGTCAGCGCGCTGATCCATGCCGCTACGATGGTGGCCGCGGGCGTGTACCTGACCGGCCGCTTGTTGCCGGTGTTCGATCCGCCCACGCTGCTGTTTATCGCGTATATAGGCGGATTCACGGCGTTGTTTGCCGCGACGATTGCGCTCGTGCAGGACGACATCAAGAAAGTCCTCGCCTACTCGACAGTCAGTCAACTCGGCTATATGATCCTTGCGCTCGGCGTCGGCGGTTATGTGTCGGGATTGTTCCATCTCACGACGCACGCCTTCTTCAAGGCCGGCCTGTTTCTCGGCGCGGGCGCGGTCATCCACGCGATGCACCACGAACAGTCCATGAGCAAATACGGCGGCCTGCGCAGAAAAATGCCCATCACGACGGTTTGCTATCTCCTCGCGACGCTGGCGCTGGCGGGATTCCCCGGCTTTTCCGGATTCTGGAGCAAGGACGCGATTCTCGCCGACGTGCTCGCTTTTGCCATGCTCAACGGCCATTGGTTCCTCGTCGTGGCGGGATTTTCCACGGTGTTCCTGACGGCCTTCTACATGTTCCGCCAGTTCTTCCTGACCTTTACCGGCAAGCCGCGAGACCATCACGCCTACGACCACGCGCACGAATCGCCGCTGCCCATGCTCATCCCGCTGATCGTGCTTGGAACGCTCGCGGTCGTGGGCGGCGGGATGGGCGGATGGTTCGGCGCGATGAATCCGGCGAAATCCGGCGTCGAGCAGGTGCGCGGCTTACGCGAAGCCGGTTTCACAACGTCGCTCATGGACAGCGTTGTCCAGCAGTCGCATGACGCGGAAACGCCGCACGCCGCTTCGAGCGAAGCGCATGGCGATCCGCTCGGCGATGCGCATGCCGGCGAACACAGTCCGGAAGCCGAGGCCCGCCACAAGGCGCATTACATGGCCATGGGCCTTTCGACCTGCCTTGCGCTGGCCGGAATTCTCCTGGGCGCCGCATTCTACCTGCAACGCAAAGACGGCAAGACGCTGCTCGATCCCGGTCGCGTGGCGCAACGTTGCAGCCTTGCGCACCGGATTCTCTGGAACAAGTATTATCTCGACGAGGCGTATATGGCGTGTTTCGTCATGACCACGCGCGCGCTGGCCGTAATCTCCGCCACTTTCGACCGCCTCATCATTGACGGCATTGTCAATCTGGCCGGCTGGTGCGGCTGGGCGTGGTCCTACCTCACCGAAATCTTCGACCGAATCGTGGTGGACGGCTGGTTTGTCAACGGCTCCGCGCAAACCACAGCCTACATGGGCCGCCAAGTCAATCAATCCCAAACAGGCTACGTGCGGCAATATCTCATGTTGACCGTGCTCGGCCTGTTGATCATATCGAGTGTGTGTGCGTATGCGTTCTACGGATACTGGCAGCCATGAACGCGACGTGTGTAAAAAAAGGAGATATGGAGATAACGGGGATTACGGAGATGGACTCGAAGACCGATACTCTCACCAGGGAGATTATTGGCGCGATCATCGCCGTCCATTCGAAATTAGGCCCGGGTTTTCTGGAAAGCATCTACCGGAATGCGCTCCGGATCGAACTACAAAGACGTGGGTTGCGTGTAGAAACGGAAAAGTCCGTTTCGATCTTCTATGAAGGCGAGGAAGTGGGCTTGCATAGACTCGATATGCTTGTCGAAGGCACAGTCATTGTGGAACTTAAAACGGTAGAGGCTCTTGGAAAATCACATTACGCACAAGTCCGCTCATACCTGAAAGCAACAGGTTGCCGGACTGCAATATTGGTGAATTTCGCGGACGAAAAGGCGGACTTTCGGAGGATAGAATCGGAATGAATCTCCATTTCATCCCTATTATCCCCTCATCCCCTTTTCTCACACAAAGAACAAGGAAGGCTTGATTCGTCATCATGGACAAGTCGTTGCTAACGTTAATAACATTTCTGCCGCTTGCGGGCGCCGTCGTCATGCTGCTCGCGCCAAACGGGCGGCCGGGCCTGATTCGCGCCATCGCCGCGGCTACAACGGGTATCGTGTTCCTGCTGACGCTGTACCTTTGGTGGATCTTCGACGCCGCCGCCATCAAGACCGGCGGCGCGCTTGCCGCGTATGACGCCCGCACCCTGATCGAAATCCCCTGGATCACGGCGTACAACATCTACTACCGCCTCGGGGTGGACGGCTTGTCGGTCATGCTCATCGTGCTGACCGGCCTGCTGTCGTTCCTTGCAACCTTCAGCGCGTTTTCGGTCGTGAAGCAGGTCAAGGCATTCTACGTTCTTTACATGTTGCTGGTCACGGGCATGATGGGCGTGTTCATGGCGCTCGACTTCTTCCTCTTCTACGTTTTTTGGGAGGTCATGCTGCTGCCGATGTATTTCCTCATCGGCATTTGGGGCGGTCCGCGCAAGGAATACGCCGCCATCAAGTTCTTCATCTACACCCTGCTCGGCTCGGTGCTGATCCTGCTCGTCATGCTCGCCTACTATTTCAAGATGTCCTCGATGGGCCAAGCCCAGTACGCCTTCAATATCCCTGAACTCGTCGCGCGCCAGCCGTTCCACGTGGCCGGCGGGCCGACGCTCTTCCAGTACCTTTTGTTCTGGGGATTGTTCATCGGATTCGCGATCAAGGTTCCGATTTTCCCGTTCCATACCTGGTTGCCCGACGCGCATGTGGAGGCGCCGACAGCCATCTCCGTCATTCTGGCCGGCGTCCTGCTGAAAATGGGCGGGTACGGCTTCCTGCGGTTGAACTGGCCGCTGCTGCCCGATGTGGCCAGTATGCCCGGCGTGATGTGGTTCCTCGCCGTGCTGGGCGTGGTCAATATCATTTACGGCGCGTTGTGCGCGCTTGGCCAGAGCGACTTCAAGCGACTCGTCGCCTATTCATCCGTCAGCCACATGGGCTACGTCCTGCTCGGCATCGCCATTCTCAAAACCGAGGCGGTCAACGGCGCGATCTTCCAGATGTTCGCCCACGGCCTGTCCTCGGCAATGATGTTCATGCTCGTCGGCGTGATCTACGATCGCGCCCATCATCGCGACATTGCGCGGCTCGGCGGCCTCGGCACGCACATGCCGGTGTATTTCGCGCTGGCCGTGGTGGGGTTCTTCGCGTCGCTCGGCCTGCCCTCGCTGGTGGGCTTTATCGGCGAGGTCATGGTCTTGCTCGGCACGTTCCGGTATAGTCCATGGCTGGCGGCCTGTTCGACCGTCGGTTTGCTGCTGACCGCGGGCTATATCCTGTGGACCATGCAGCGTGTCTATCTCGGCAAAGCCAAGCCGGAATACGAGGGGTATCCCGATTGCAACCGGTGGGAATTCATCGCCATCGCGCCCTTGGGCGTTTTGTGCATTGTGTTCGGCATCCTGCCGATGCTTGTGTTGAATGTATACGCCTCCTCGACGGATGTGTTCATGCGGTTGTTCGTGGCGTTGTAAACGGCCATCTGAAAGGCAACTGAGACATGATAGAGTTGATTCAAACGGCGATAAGCGTTTTTCTGCATCTCGACAAGCATCTCGCCACAATCATCGAAAATTACGGCGCATTCACCTACTTGATCCTCTTCGTCATCATTTTCTGCGAGACCGGGCTGGTGGTGACGCCATTCCTGCCCGGCGATTCGCTGTTGTTCGCGGCGGGCGTTTTTGCTTCCCTGGGATCGCTCAATGTCGTGGGCCTGTTGTTCTTGCTGACGGCCGCCGCCATCATCGGCGACACGGTCAATTACTGGGTTGGCCATTTTGTGGGGCCGCGCCTGGTGCGTGGCGAGAAAATCCGGTTCATCAACCAGAAACATCTCGACCGCACGCATGAGTTCTTCGAACGGTACGGCGCCGAGACGATTATCATCGCGCGCTTCGTGCCCATCGTGCGGACGTTCGCGCCGTTCGTCGCGGGCGTGGGCAGCATGACCTATGGCAAGTTTCTCACATACAACGTCGTTGGCGCGTTGCTTTGGGTTTTTCTGTTGACGCTCGGCGGCTATTTCTTCGCCAATGCGCCCGTCGTGAAAGACCATTTTTCACTGGTTATCATCGCCATCATCATCATTTCGTTGTTGCCGGCCGTGTATGAATTTCTCCGGCAATACCGGGCAGCCCAAAAGGAAAAGTGATCCGATCGCTATGAATCCCATGACTTGGCGTGAACTGGCGGGACACGGCAATGCCGTCCTGCCGCACATCGTGGTCGCGGCGACGATCTGCGCGGTCGTCGTGGCCGATCTACTCGTGCCGTTGCGTTCCAGCCGGCGCGTTTGCGGCGGCATAGCACTGGGCGGCACGATGCTCGCCTTTCTATTGCTCGTCGCCCGTTTTGCGCCATCCGCCTCCACCGGCGCAACCTTCCGCGGCATGTTCGTGCACGATCAAGCGGGCACGGTCTTCAACGCGATTCTGTTGATGGGCACGGCGGGCGTCATCCTGTTCTCACTGCGCAGCCGCGAACTCGAATCCTTCCGGCACGGCGAGTATTTTTCGTTGATCCTCGGTGGTCTGATGGGCGCGATGTTTCTCGTCGCATCGGATCACTTTGTCCTGTTCATAATCGGCATGGAAACGCTTTCGATTGGATCCTATGTGCTGGCCGGTTCCGATAAACACAACCGGCTGTCCGCCGAGGCAAGCCTCAAGTACCTCGTGTACGGCGCGGTCGCGTCCGGCGTGATGCTTTTCGGAATCAGTTACTGGTACGGATTGACCGGTACCTTGTCGCTCGGCGCGGGGGGGGCCGAGCTGGTCCGCATGGCCGCCGCCGGCCTCGTAAACCCGCTCGGCATCCTGCTGGTGCTCGCGCTGATTCTGGCGGGCGTAGGCTTCAAGTGCGCCATGGTCCCGTTCCATTTCTGGTGTCCGGATGTCTACCAGGGCGCCCCCACGCCCGTTACGGCCTTCCTCGCCGTCGTGTCGAAAACGGCCGGTTTCGGGGCGTTGTTGCGCATAATGCTGCCCTTTTTCACCGCCGGCGGCACGGGCGGCATGGGCGCGGACATCCTGCCCATCCTGTTCGGCATTCTCGCCGTAGTGACGATGACCTTCGGCAATCTGGCCGCCATCCGCCAGACCGACGTCAAGCGACTGCTCGCGTATTCCTCGATTGCGCACGCCGGCTACCTGTTGCTGGGCCTGACCGTCTACCGGGCTGACGCCATCGAGGCCATCCTGTTTTACCTGTTTGTTTACCTGTTCATGAACCTCGGCGCGTTCTGGGTCGCGATGGCCGTTATCAATCGCGCGGGACGTTCCGACATCGGCGCGTTTCGCGGCATGGCGTCGCGGTCGCCCGTGCTCGCAACCACGATGTTCATCTTCCTGATTGCGTTGACCGGACTGCCGCCCACCGCCGGATTTGTCGGCAAGTTCATGATCTTCAAGGTGGTTATTGCGGCCGGTCTCGGCCATATGCCGGCAACCGGTCTCCTCACCCCGATGGCCCTGTTCTACTTCACCATCGCCGTCATCGGCGTGCTCAACAGCGCCGTGTCGCTTTATTACTACATGACCATCATGCGCGCGATGGCCTTTGAAGCGCCGGAAGAAAACGCCGTCGAAGAGAACGCATGGGACCGCGTCTATGCCCTTGGTCTCGCCGTGCCAACCGTCGTCCTGCTGCATTTTTCGCCCGTGCTGGCGATCATCCGCCTTGCGGCGGGTGGATAAGGAAGCCCGTTTATGCTCGACGAAGCAACCGCCACCACACCCCAAGCCACCCTCGATGCGCTCAACCGCGTTTTCATGGATCGCTACCATTCGCTGGCCGAATATATTCTCGAGGCAAGCCCGTATGTCGCACCCGAAAATCAGCGTCTGGTCCAGCGCATCCAGGCCGTGGCGGACTTCGACCGGCAGGAATCCGAACATATCGCCCGGCTTATCGAATCCTTGGGCGGCGTTCCACGCGTCGGGCCTTATCCCCGCCGCATTGCCGAACTCAACTATCTTTCAATCCATTACCTGTGCGGGTTTCTGGCGGATTGTCTTCTCGGCCAGATCGCGGCGTATACCGCGCTCCTGCCTTCGGTGTCGAAATGCCCGGAAGCACGCGACGCGATCATATCCATTATTGCCGCCCTGCACGATCTTGCCGGAACCCTGAAAATGCAATAGAGCGTGTCATCTCTGTCCAAACGGCGGCTTGCAGAAAGCCATTTTGAGTAAATAGACAAC
>DAOTMJ010000019.1 GCA_035450225.1 Candidatus Hydrogenedentota bacterium | reverse complement strand
GACATATCGGCATATAGGTACAAATGCGGGATTGGGGGACAGGGGCCACGAAAAAAGGAACTCCCACTCCCTGTAAGCCGCCGAAAACCGCGAAGGAATCCAGTAACCGGGCGAGCGTTTCGGAAAAATCTTCCGGGGCCGGCAAGGCAGGTGGAAGGGTCTGAAACTACAGGGACAGTTTTCCGCGAAGTTCCTCGAAACGGGCATCCAGTTCCCGAATCTGCTTCTCGGCTTCTTCCAGTTCCCTGCGTTTTTTCCGGTTTTCAGTCATCTGTTCGAGAATCTGGACGACATCCACCCGGCTTGCTTTCGATGCGGTCGCTTTTCGTGGAATGGATACCGCCGCTTTTCCCGCCACGCCGAATTTCTTCCGCCAGTACCGGTAGGTAAACGGATTGACCCCAAGATCCGCAAGGGCTTGGGCAATCGTTTTTCCGGCGGTGCGCAACGCCTCGATCTCCTCCATGACCTGGAGAACTTCCCCGGGGGATTTGCGGCGTTTCTGGACGGCGCTTTTCGCGGGCTTGCCCGGCGCCTGCTTGCCGTATTTCTTGGTCCAGGACAGGAAGGTGTTGTAATGGACGCCCACCTGTTCCAGCGCCTTGGCCAGCGACAAGCCACCGGCGCGGGCAGCCGCCACCTCGTCCATGATCTTTAGGATGGCGTCCATGCCGCGGCGAACCGGCTTGGATTTGGCGGTCTTCGTTTTTGCTGATTTCTTCGGCATCAAATAGTTTCTCCCATGTTGTTGTCAGCTTTATTATTATCACCGTAACAAACCACACTATGCAAATTTTGGGATGTGCGTTGCAGGGAAGATGTCATGGTATTACCGCCATGGGTGTGCAGTTGTGTAGAAAAAAAGTGGGGACATGTTGGGGGACTATGTAGATTGGGACCTTTTTCCATTATCCCCTTCAACTGCCATAAAAACATTTGGAACCACGAAGGCACAATGATACGAAGAGTTATGTCTTCTCGGTACAAAAAACGTAGTAAACCCTTGCTGCCCGAAATGATTTGATAACAGGGCGTTTTACCCTTGTCGAATGTGTGTTGCCTCCCTGCCTGAAATCCGGTATCGTGTGGCAATGGACAACAAACCGCCGGGAGTAGATGGATGATTGGCCGATTCGCCTACCGGGGCGTGTACCGGGAGTTGCTGGTGTCGCGTGATTTTGCACGCGTTGCCTGCGCGGGCGGGTTGGCTCTGGCCAGCGCGGCATGGGACCGCGCGCAGGGCGCCCCGACGGATGCCGGGCTTGCGTTGGCCTGGATCAGCGTGGCCCTGAACGGGCTGCCGATTGTGTGGGGGGCCGTGCGCGGCGTCTTGCGCGGAGAGGTCAACGTGGACGAACTGGTCAGTCTCGCGATCGTGGCGAGCCTGATCGAAGGCGAGGTGTTGACTGCGGCGGTCGTGAGTTTTGTGATGGTCTTCGGTTCGCTGGTCGAAGCGGCGACGAGCGATTCCGCCCGAAAAGCCATCGAATCGCTCATGTCCATCGCGCCCGAAACCGCCGTCCGAATAACGGATGGATCGCTGGAGACGGTTCGCATTGACGCGATCCGTCCGGGCGACCGGTTGCTGGTCAAGCCCGGCGAACGCATCCCCGTGGACGCGGCCATTCAAGCCGGCGTAACGGCCGTTGATGAATCCTCGATGACCGGCGAACCGATTCCAAAGGAGAAAGCGCCCGGCGACGAGGTATATGCCGGCACGCTGAACCATAACGGCGTAATCGAAATCGTGGCGCGGCGCGTCGGCGAAGACTCGACGCTGGGAAAGGTCATCAAACTCGTCGCCGAAGCCGAGGCGCACCGTCCGCGCAGCCTCACGCTGATTGAACGTTACGCGCGCTGGTTCACGCCGGCCATCCTGGCCTGCGCGGCACTGGCGTGGATGCTTACCGGCGAGGCCCAACGCGCGATAACCGTGCTCATCGTCGGGTGTCCGTGCGCGTTGATCCTCGCTGCGCCGACCGCCATAGTCGCCGCAATGGGCCGGGCCGCGCGCGCGGGCGTTCTTGTGCGGGGTGGCCAATATCTCGAAGAAGCCGGCCGGACCGATGCCGTGCTTTTCGACAAAACCGGAACATTGACGGAAGGCAAACCCCGCGTTGCGGAGATCGTCGCGGCGGACGGCGTCGAGCCGGACACAGTGCTTGCGTGCGCGGCCAGCGTCGAGCAGGGCAGCACGCATCCGCTGGCCCGCGCCGTCCTGAAGGCGGCGCATTATGCCCGGATCGCCGTGCTCCATGCGGAGGCCATGGCCACGGAGATCGGTCTTGGCGTGCGCGCGCTGGTCGAGGGCCGCCAGATTGAAGTCGGCAGCGCTTACCTTTGCGGCGGGACAGCCGGCATTCCCGGCCCGCTGCAAATCCGCCTGCGCCAATGCGAGGAAACCGGCGCCACGCCGCTCATTGTCTTCCGGGATAAACGACCGCTGGGTTTCATCAGCGTCGCGGATCACGTGCGGCCCGCAGCCCGCGGCGCCGTGGAGCGTCTTGCCGGCCTTGGCGTGCGGCGCGTGGGCGTGCTCTCCGGCGATCACGAGACGGCCGCGCGCCAGATCGCCGAGGCTACCGGCGCAAAGGATGTGTGGTGGGGACAGAAACCCGGCGACAAACTCGCCGTCATCCGCCGGCTTCAGGACGAAGGGCATGTTGTCATGTTCGTCGGCGACGGCATCAACGATGCGCCGGCCCTGGCCGCCGCGCATATCGGCGTTGCGATGGGCGCCGCGGGCACGCACGTCGCGCTCGAAACGGCCGACGTCGTCCTTATGCACGACGACATCGCCAAAATTCCCTTTCTCATCCGGCTTGGCCGGCGCATGATCGCCGTTATCAAATGGAATATCGCGTTCGGCCTTGCCTTCAATCTGTTGGCCGTGGCGGCCAGCGGATCGGGATACCTGACGCCCATCTGGGGCGCGATTGTCCACAACATCGGATCCGTGTTCGTCGTGCTCTGCGCGGCAAGCCTCGCCTTCACGGCGGAACCAACGTCGAAGCGAAGCGCCGGCGAAACTGCATAGGGTTCCATCTTGCCGGCGCACATTTTCGTGCTTGTCATGGCTCCTGTTGCCGCGCCGGTTCCCGCGGCGCCGGATCACGTGCCGGGTTGTTGGTGCGCGCAAGGCGGAAGCCGAGGATGGTCCGGTCGGTGAAGTAACCCGGCACAAACACGAACCGGCGCGCGGCGCGGCAATCTTCGGGGGGAGAAAACCAACTGCCGCCGCGCAACACGGGGTGTTGGCCGGTTGGCGGTCCCGCGGGATCGACAACGCGGCGCTCCGGATATTCGCCATAGAAATCCCGGCACCATTCCCAGACGTTGCCGTGCATATCGTACAAACCCCATGGGTTCGGCGCTTTTTCCCCGACGGGATGGACCCGGCCTTCGCTGTTGCGGGCATACCACGCGTGTTCGGCCAGGCAGGCCGAATCGCCGCCGCACGAATACGCGTCCGTTCCGCCCGCGCGGCACGCATATTCCCATTCGGCTTCGGAAGGCAGCCGAAATCCGCCGTCGCGTCCCCGGTTGAGCGCCGCGATGAACGCCTGGCATTCGGTCCACGTCACGCCGGTGATCGGCAAGCGGCCTTCCGTGTCTTCATCGTACGTTTCGGGCGGATTTTTCATGACCGCATGCCATTGCGACCGCGTGACCTCGAACCGGCCCATCCAGAATCCGTGCGAAAGGGTCACCATGTGCGCGGTTTCGTCCGGACGCCGGTCGGGTTCCGTTTCGGGGCTTCCCATGCGAAACTGGCCGGCGGGAATCCATACGAACTCGATGTCCTGAAAGCGCCGGACGTCGCCGGCCTGAAAGGTCTCGTCCGCGCGCTGAATGACGGCGGGCCGGCTGACATGGATGTCCAGCATTGACCATGCGCCGGGAATGGTCAGCACGACGATCCACGGCGCCGCCAACAGGCCGTACCGCAGATAGGGCCGGTTGACCTCGCGTAGTTCCCACACGGCAAGGTGCGTCAGGCCGCCCAGCAAAAAGCCGGCGATTGCCCACGACGCCACCGGCGGAACGAAACCCAGCGCGCCGAAAATGCGATCCGACACGGCCAGAATCACCACCGCGAACCATGCCGGGCCGGGCGCATCAATCCGCGTCAGGATGTAGGCCAGCAGACAAAACGGCCCCAACGCCAGCAGCAGGGTCACGATCCATTGCCTTGCGCGATCCATGACGCCGGGCTACTCCTCTTCCGTTCCGCCGGTCGCTTCGGTCCAATCCGTTTCCTCGCGCGTCGCGCGGTACAACAGCACGATATAGTAACCCACCCCGCCGAACGCCGTCAGCAGAAACAGGGCAAGCGGGATGCAGGCCCAGTAGGGCGCGTCGCCGGGCAGGGGGCCGTAATCGAACCAGTCCATGGTGCGGTAGGCGTACTCCGGCAGGATCCATTGCAACACGAGGCGGAACACGGCGAACAGCGCCGCGACGATTCCGCCGGCCGCCGCGCCGCGCAGGATCATCCGCCCCAGCGGCGCGCTGACCCGGAACTGGACCGGAATTTCGAGACGGCCGCCGTTGGTGTCCACCACGATCTTCTTTCGCTGAACGGACCCGATTGGAAGCCCCTCGCCGGAAAGCACGACGGGAACCGTGACCGGCCCGCCCTCGATTTCCTGCGACAGCATGAGGATATTCGCGCCCCGGCCCTCGTCGAACGGTCCCGACGCGAGTGTGATGGTTCCGGACAAGTGTCCGCGGCCCAGATTCAAAATCGTGATTTCGATGGTTTTGTGTGCCTCGCGCGATATTGTGCCGCCGTCGATCGCATCCACGTCCGCGCCCGGCACGGGCCATGGCAAATCCGGGTCGAGCACGTGCAATATCGCCTCGAGCTTGCGTTCCGCCGAGATGGATGCGTCGTTGGCGATTTCGTCGAACGGCCCCGGCCGGGTCATGCGCCCCGTGCAAACCAGCCACGTCCGCAGCCACCCGTTCGTCAGGATATGCAGACCGCGCTGCCGGGCCGGCGCTTCGCCGCGATCGATGGCCGCGGCCAGTTCCTTCGGCGTCGCGACCGTTCGCATCCCGAAGGGGAACGGCAGTTCCGGACAGAAACGGCACCGGACGGCGAACAATCCCTGTTCCTGATCGTTAGCGTACCGCGCGGTCGCGTCCGCGACAAATTGGATGTCGTCGTTCCGGTCCGGAAACGCCGCGCGGAGCCATTCCTCGAAGTATCCGTTGAACAGGCATTTCGTCAGCGGCTGCCGCGCATCGGGATGTTGCGCGAGCATCGTCTCGATTTCTTCCGGCGCGCGGAGCGAGGCGTGTTTGGTCACGTAAAGGGGACGATCCGGTTTCAACACGTGCAAGAGGGCGAACAGTCCGAGCGAACGGCCCCGCACCCGTGCACGAATCGCCTCGATGCGGCGGGCCAGCCGGCGCGTCTCGTCGTCGTCGCGCAAGGCTTCGATCCAGACCTCGATCCCGCCGCTGTACATCAGGTTTTCAAGTTCGCGACGGTGCGGATGGTTCGTCTTCGACAAGGCGTCCACCAGTTGCCGGACGTTGTAGATTTTGCTCTCGCCGAATTCGAGCGGCAGCGACGGATCGAGCAAATAGCGCAATTGAAACAGGCCCAGTTCGGGCCGGTCGAGAAATTCCTCCTCGAGTCGCGCGATGCGCCGCCCCAGTTCCGTGTCGAAAAACATGGCCCACTGCGACACGTAGCCCCGTTGCAGGTCACGCGCCACGTCGAAATCGTTCAGGCGTTGCGCCATTTCCGCCGGGGTCGTAACATCCGGCAGGCTCCGGTAGGGCACCCGTTTGCCCGCCGCCACCTCTTCACGATCCAGCAGGCCGTCGTCCGTCAGGATGGGCTCGTTGGCCAGCCAGGCCATCACCTGTCCGTAGCCCCACCGCTTTTCCGGCGCGACCCGCAGCAACCCGTTCAACAGGCGCCGGAATTCGGGCGTCGCCGCCGCGGGACGCGGCACGGATCCCCGGAAATGGCAGCCGAGTATCGCGTTCTTGTCCATACCCGCGAACGGCGATTGTCCTTCAAGCAGATGGATCAGCGTTACGCCCAGCGCGTAGTAGTCGGTCTTCGGGCTGACCTCCTTGCCGTCTATGAGTTCCGGCGCGGCATAGTCGAGGGTGAAGAATGCGCCGGTACTCGTCTTGCGCACTTTTTCGTCCTCTTCGAGGATCGAACTGACGCCGAAATCGCCTATCACGACCTCCCGGCGGTTCGGGCGCCGAAACATGAGATTGTTCGGCTTGATGTCGCGGTGGACGATGCCGAGGGCATGGAGATGCTGAAGCCCGCTCACGATGTCTTCGAGAAGGGCGCGCAAGTCCCGCTCGTCGAACGGCATCGCATCGGTCAGGCTTCCCCCCTCGCAATAGTCCATTGCCTCGTAGAATCGCCCCATCCACATTCCGTAGGCGCGCAACGTCACCACGCCGGGCTGATAGATGTTCAGCAAGGTGTCGAGGATGCTTTTTTTGGGCGTCAGTCCCGGACGGTACAGTTTCAGCGCAACCTTTTCGTTCGTGTGTGTGTCCGTGCAGAGATAGATTTCCGCCTCGCCGGTCACGCCGCCCATCGGCCCCGCGTTGACGCGAAACCGGTCGGCGGCCATTTCCCCCTCGCGCAAAGCGGACGACGCCGGCTTGGCCGAAACACTCCCGGCGTCTTCATCGAATCGAGCGGTTGCGCGATCGTCCGGGAGTCGCTCTGTCGCGCGCGGTTCGGGAAACCGCTCCGTCACCCCTTGCAGTCCGTCTTCGGCGTCCGCCATCAAATATCCGCTCCTGCCGTGCCGATTATTATGACGGAGATGTTGTCGTGGCCGCCAGCCTGCAGCGCGGTCTCCATGAGACGCCGCGCACGCGTTTCGGCGGATCCCTCTGCCGCGGCCTCTTCGATCGCGTCGTTTCCGATGAGATCGTGCAATCCATCCGTGCAAACCAGCAGCGCATCGCCGTCGCGCCATTCCGGTCCCGGCGCAACGTGCAGCACAAACGACGGGCTGCCCGCCGAATTCGTGACGGTATGCCGTGCGTCCATGCGCTGCGCTTCATCCGGGGAGAACAACCCCGCTTCGACCGCCCGCTGCGCCACGGTGTCGTCCACCGTGAGTTGCTTGGCAAATCCGTTGCGAATCCGGTACACGCGGCTGTCCCCGGCATGAAACACGAGATAGCCGCCGTCCATCAGACAAACGCCGGCCAGCGTGCAGCCCATGCCGCGGCGATCCGGGAAACGGGCCGCCTCGTCGAGTATGGCGCGATTCGCGTGGATGCCCGCCGCCCGCAAACCGGTTTCTCCACCGTCTGTCTCGCGATAATGCGCCTCGAAGGCGACGAGGCCAATCCGGCTGGCATCGGCGCCTGCCGCCAAGCCGCCAATCCCGTCCGCCGCGGCAAACAACATCCCCGGCGCGCGCAGACGCGGATCGTCCTCTTTGAAGGCCAGCCCCCCGCTTCCGTTGTTCAGAATTTGCCGGTAAAGCAGAATATGGTCCTCGTTCGCGGCGCGTACCTTTCCGCGGTTGCTCAGGCCATACACGTCGAATCGGCGCATTGTAATGGGTCCATTCAATCCCGAATCCGCAGACACGCTGAAAGAAACGGCTCCAGAGCCGCACATCAAAATACACAAAAGACGCGGGGAAAAGCATTATCTTTTTTTGACGGCGATGCCCGAATGTGGTGAAATGGCGTTTTCCGGCGCGGCGGGGCCGTGCGTTTGGCGGAGTGGAACAAGGAAAGGAATCCCCATGGATTTTCGGCTGAGCGACGAGCAAATCGAATTCCAACAGGCCGTGCGCAAATTTGCGCGAAGCGAGATTGCGCCCTTGGCCGCCCTCGTGGACGAGGAAGAACGCTTCCCGCGCGAGTCGTTCGGGAAGATGGCCGATCTCGGCCTGCTCGGCCTGTGTGTGCCGGAGGAATACGGCGGCATGGGACAGTCCCTCCTTACCTTCTGCGTGGTACTGGAAGAAATCGCGTATGCCTGCGGGGCCACCGCGATGAGCTACACCGTGTCGTCGGCCTTGTGCGGACACAACCTGGCCGTCAACGGTTCGGAAGAACAAAAGCGGCGTTTCCTGCCCGACATGGTTTCGGGCAAGAAGATTTTCTCGATTGCCATGACCGAGCCGGGATCGGGTTCGGACGTGCTTTCGATGCAGACCTTCGCGGAACGGCGCGGCGGCGAGTACATTCTGAACGGAAGCAAGACGTTCATCACGAATGCGCCGGTCGCGGACGTGTTCCTTGTCTATGCGCGCACGGATCGCGGCGCGGGACCGCACGGACTCAGCCTGTTTATCGTCGAGAAAGGCACACCGGGGTTCAGCGTCGGGCAACCCTTCAAGAAAATGGGCATGCACGCGTCGCCGACGGCGGAAATCTTTTTCAGCGACTGCCGGGCGCCCGCGGAAAACCTAATCAAGGGTGAAAACCAAGCCCTGAAAATCCTCTTGCACGGCTTGGATTTCGAGCGGATCGCCGGCGCGCCGATGGGTGTCGGCGGCGGGCAGTGCGCGTTGGATCAATGTGTCGCCTACGTGAAGGAACGGCAACAATTCGGACAGCCGTTGATGATGTTCGAAATGATACTCGAAAAACTGGCCAACATGAGCATGGACATCGAAGCGGCCCGATTACTCACATACAAGGCGGCCTGGATGTACGATCAAGGCATCCGGTGCAGCGCCGAGGCGTCGCATGCAAAACTCTTCGCGACCGAGGCCGGCATGCGCGCGGCCGCCGAGGCCGTGCAAATTTTCGGCGGATATGGCTACATGCGCGAATACGGGGTCGAGCGCCTCTTCCGCGACGCCAAAGTGGGATCCATCGTCGCCGGAACCTCGGAAATTCAGCGCCTTATCATTGCCCGCGAGATTATCAAACGATCCATGACCTGACGTGGGCATTGCCCAAAACCCAGTTTCTCTAAGTGCTCGTGCTCGTTATCGTTATCGTTATCGTAATCGCTCTCAAAACCCCGCGATTTTCTCACTCGCTAAATCATGGAACTTCAATTGGTTGCACAAATTGTCCAAAACTTTCTTGTTGTTTTTTTATAGAAACCGGATTTCAAGGCGCTGAAAGATACCGATTCCTTTTCTGATTATAAATATGAAATTTATGAATAATAAGTATTAAAACAAAAGTAAAAAATAAAAATTCTGCAAAACAACTTCTCCAGCTCCTTGACGATTTCCCTCAAGAATACTATAATTGAAATAAACAAGGTTGGCGAGGAAGGAGCGTGTGGATTTGGGCGCTGGAGTTCCGGCGTAAATGAGCGCCCAATCCGTGGGGGGAACTAATTCTTCTTTTGTCAATGTTGAAAAACTTTGAAGCGAGGATTCTTGGCGCTTGTGCCTTGAGTCTCTTCTTCAATGATGCTCCGTTGGGAGTTTTATGCTGCTGCGGGTTGACAGGAAAAGGCGCACCGCAACAACGAGACGCAAAGGGAATGTCCCGTCAGGGTCCCGTGCGGCAGGGTTCCGCGCGTGGATCACGTCGTCCCTTGGTTGTTGGCGCATGTTTCGCATGGCCATAATTCCCGTTTTCCTGGTGGTCCTTTCCATTTACCAGACCCCGGCATGGAGCCAAGCATCGGGCCAAGCATCGGGCAAGATGGCGCAGCGAAATGCCGCCGTGGAAAACCTGATTGGCAGCGTGCAAGGTCTTGGGGCTTCTACCGACGTGAGGGTGAACAAGGCGCCCGGCGAGTATGTGCGCTTCTTGGGCGCGCCTCCCGCTTCCTATTTTCCCCTGCCGATGGCGGCGGGGAAGGCGTTGCCCGAGAAAGCCGAGGCTTTTCTCAAAGAGCATCAACGCATTTTCATGGACGAATCCCCCAACGCGGATTTTCGCGCCACGCGAAGCAAGACGCATGAATCGCGTTCTTATATCCGAGTGCAGCAGTTGTATTCCGGGTTACCCGTCTTTTGCGCGGAAGCGACCGTCCAGTTGAACGAAGCCGGAGAGGTCGTCTGCGCGTTTTCTGATTTCAAGCGCAACACGGAGGAACTCGACAAGGGCGGTGTGAACCTTTCGCCCACCCTGTCGGCGGCGGAAGCGCAAGCGCGAGCCGTTGAACTCGCGCCGCCACCCGCTGCGCCGCCGGGACGCCCCCGCCCCAATCCGGGCGACGCCGACATCCGCGCGCGCGGATGGCTTTCCACGTGGAATCCCAACCTTCAACTTGAGGCCGGCCCCCCCACGCTGGCGATTTTCTCTCCCGACGTGGTGGGAGCGGGCGGCGCGACACGTTTGGTCTGGCGGATGACGGTCAATGCGGTGAACGATCCGTTGGTTTCCGAACTCGTGCTGGTGGACGCCCATACGGGCGACATCGCATTCCATTACCCCTTGGCGCATGCCGCCCTGAACAGGCAAATCTACGATGCCAACAACACGAGCAGCGACCCCGGAACCCTGCTGCGGTCGGAAGGGGGCGCACCGGTTGGGCTCGCGGACGCCAATAATGCCTACGACTATTTTGGCGACACGTACGCGTTCTACAGCGCGGAGCATGGCCGCGACAGCATCAACAATGCCGGCATGGCCTTGAGCGGCACGGTGCGTTACTGTGATCCGGGCGATTCGTGTCCCATGCCCAACGCGTTCTGGAGCGATTCGGCCCAGCGCATGTATTTTGGCCAGGGTTACGCCTCCGCCGATGATGTGGTGGGACATGAATTGACGCATGGCGTCACCAGTTACGAGTCCAACCTCATCTACTTCAATCAGGCCGGCGCGATAAATGAATCCTTGTCCGACATGTGGGGCGAATGGGTGGACTTGACGAACGGGGCCGGCAACGACACCTCAGGCGTGAGGTGGCTCATGGGCGAAGATTTGCCCATCGGGGCGATCCGCGACATGTCGAACCCGCCCGCCTACGGCGATCCGGATCGGATGGGAAGCCCCTTGTTCAGCGCCAATATCGGCGATGTCGGCGGCGTCCATTACAACAGCGGTGTTGGAAACAAACTGTGCTATCTGCTGACGGACGGCGGCACGTTCAACGGCCACACGGTAACGGGCATGGGAATCGGCGCCACGGCGGCCCTGTTGTATGAATGCGCGGCAAACCTGCTGACGAGCGCCTCGGACTATCTGGATCTGTATATTCTTCTTTTGCAGGCCGCCGACAACTTGGGCTATACCCAAGCCGCCAAGAACAACTTGGTTGAAGCCTGCCTGGCCGTCGAGTTGGGCGTCGAACCGGACAAGATGGCCGTCGGTCCGTACGCGGGTACGTGGGTTTTCCCCATGTACACCTTGTACCACGACTCCCGCACGCAATCGATCTATCTGGCCAGTGAAATCGGCCGAAGCGGGAGAATTACGGGGTTGTCCCTGTATGTCACAACCATTCCCGGACAGACAATGAACAACTGGACCATCCGCATCAAGACCACGGCGCTGAGTGCGTTTTCGGCGCCGGCTTCCATGGATGCGACCGGCTGGACAACCTGCTACCAAGCCAACGAGACGATAAGCACGACGGGGCAGCGCAAATTCACCTTCTCGACGCCCTTCCTGTACGACGGCACAAGCAACCTGATGATTGATTTCAGCCACAACAACACGTCCTACACCACACAAGGAATCTGCCTCGTGTTTGTGCCTGGAGGCTACCGGTCGGTCATCGGATATAGCGACAGTACGAACGGCGATCCCTTGAACTGGTCGGGATCGTCGTCACCCACCAAAACCCGCAGCACCGCGGTTCCTTGTATTGCGCTTACATTCAGCCCCGCGTCGGCGACGGTGACGAATGTAACCAGCACCCATGCCGACGGCACATACACGGCCGGTGAAGTGATTGACGTGGACGTCACGTTCTCGACCACGGTCAACGTGACCGGAGCGCCCCGGCTCGAACTGGAAACCGGCGCCACCAACCGCATGGCCTCCTACCTCAGCGGCAACGGCACAAACACGCTCCGATTCCGGTATACGGTTCAATCCGGCGATACCTCGCCCGACCTCGACTACACAAACGGCGGCGCGCTTCAGTTTAACGGAGGAACCATCAAGGATACGACAACATTAACGAGCGCCACGCTTGAGTTGCCGGCGGCCGGCGCCCCGGGGTCGCTCGGCGCCAACAAGGCCATTGTGATTGACACGACGGCGCCGACGGTTTCGAGCGTCACGAGCAGCCTTGCGGACGGGACTTACCCCGCGGGACAAGTCGTTCCCGTACAAATCACTTTCAGCGAACCGGTCACGTACACGGCAGGCACGGGAGTGGCGCAATTGCAGTTGGAGACGGGCGCGACGGACCGCCAGGCTTCCTATGCGGACGGCAGCGGCTCGACCGTGCTCACGTTCAACTACACGGTTCAACCCGGGGACACGTCCGCGGATCTCGAATATTTGGGCACGGGGGCGTTGACGTTGACGGGCACGGCCTCAATCAAGGATGCAGCAGGCAACAACGCGGGGCTGACGCTGCCGGCCTTGGGTTCGGTAAACTCATTGGGTGGGAGCAAGGCCATCGTGATTGACGGCATCGCCCCCACGGTATCGAGCGTAACCAGCACCCTTGCAAACGGATTCTACACAACGGGCCAGCTTGTGCCCATCACGGTCACGTTCAGCAAATCGGTCACGTACACGGCAGGCATGGGGGTGGCGCAATTGCAGTTGGAAACGGGCGCGACGGACCGCCAGGCTCCCTATGCGGACGGCAGCGGCACGACCGTGCTCACGTTCAACTACACGGTCCAAGCCGGGGATGCGTCGTCGGACCTCGAATATCTGAGCACGGATGCGCTGACCTTGACGGGCACGGCCTCAATCAAGGATGCAGCGGGCAACAACGCGGGGCTGACGCTGCCGGCCTTGGGTTCCGTGAATTCGTTGGGCGGAAGCAAGGCGATTGGGATAGACACCACGCCTCCGACCGGCACGGTCGTCATTGACGGCGGCGCCGCCTACACGGTGAATCAAGACGTGACGCTCACGCTGACGCCCGACGACGGCAGCGGTTCCGGGGTCGCCCAGATGCAATTCAGCAATGACGGCTCGTCCTGGAGCGGATGGGAAAACGTCGCGTCCAGCAAGGCATGGACCTTGTCGGCCGGATTCGGCGCCAAGACCGTGTACGTGCAATATAGGGACCAGGCGGGCAACGTATCGGTGGATGTTATCGCCGACACCATTTCCTATGACGATGTGGTCGTCGCCGTCACGGTGTCGCCGGACACCTGGGCCATCGGCGCGCATGCCTTGGCGTACGTCGGCGAATCCGGGCCCTATGTCGTGTCGAATACGGGAAATGTTCCGGAAGACGTGACCATCAAGGCGGGCAACGGGTCGGGCGGCTGGCAATTACAGGCCGCCCCCGGATCCAATGCGTTCTCCGTTGACGTGGACAAGGGCGACGACGGTTCGTATGAAATCGGGCTTACCACGCTCGAACAACTGCTTGCGGAGGCGGTCCCGGTCTCCGGCAACAATACATTTGGACTTCGGTACCGCTCGCCGTCGGGCGACACGTTCGGCGGGGGCGTTGCGCAGGATTTCACCATCACCCTCAAGGTTTCGCGGCATGTGCCATAGAGCGGACAATTGAACAGGTTTTGTATGCAAATGGGAATTGAATGTCGGCCTTTACCTGCGAGTTTTCGCATAGGGAGGAAAGAATCATGAAGAAGACGGTATTGGCATTGGCAACGGCATGTCTCATCGGCGCAATGGGTCATGCCTATGCCGCGGACACGGCGAGCATCACGGTGACCGTGTCGCTGGAATCGGTTATTTCGGTATCGCTGGACCACGGGTCGTGGGCCATCCCGCCGATCGCGCTGGGCGGCAATGCATCGGACACGTGGGTAGCGACCGTGGGCAACACGGCCTGCAAACTCGAAATCGTCGGCACGGACGGTGCGGGCGGATGGACACTCGGCGCGGTGGCCGGCGCGGACCAATTCGCGGTGACGGCCGAGGCGGCGCCGTCGCCCTCCGTGGCATTGAGCAAGACCTATCAGACCTTGGCGGCGAATGTGGCCGCCTATGGGACGAAGTCGTTCACCCTGACATACAACGCCCCGACCAGCGACACGAAAGGCGGTGGCGTGGCCCAAGGCTTCACCGTGACGGTCAAAGCCAGCGCCCCGTAACCGAACAAGGCCCAAGAGTGTTTTTCAAAGGAAGCGACAAGAATGCCGGATAGGAAAAAAGGCGTGACGGGATTGTCTTGCGCTATTGTGCTGGCCGCGCTGCTGGGCCTGGCCGGCCTCGCGGACGCCGCAAGCCTCAAGGTCGCCCCCGGCCGGTTCATCATTCACGATGTAAAACCGGGCGTCGAGTACGATCTTTACAAGGAAACGGGCCTGCGCATCACGATTTACAACGACGACGACGCAAGCCGGATGTGGCGTCTGTCCGTCCATCGCCCGTCGGAACGCGGAAAGTGGGAACGCGGCTACGGCGAAATCCCGGATGCGCGGTGGTGCTGGCTTGACCGGAGCGAGGTTACGGTCGAGCCCAAGGGACGAGCGTACGCGAACGTGTTCCTGAAAATTCCGGACGATCCCAAATACAGTAATCAGCATTGGGTCGCGACGATAGGCGTGGACGGCAAACCGGGCGCGGGCGGCATCGCGCTGGCCGCCGACATCCGCATTCAAATCGAGACGGCAAGCGATGCGGATCCGGCCCAACGGCCGGCGGGATCCCTTGCCGTCGCGCCCAGCATTGTCGCCTTCGAGAATGTCGCGCCCGGAAGCGTCGAAAAAGCGCGGACGGTTTTATTCAACCATGAGTCGCATGCGCGAACCGTGCACGTCGCCCCGTTGTTCGACGACGTGAATGTCGATCCTGCCGTCTATTTGACGCACGGCCACGAACGTTTGCCTGATTCGGCATGGCTGGCCTTTCCCGGCACGGTCGAAATTCCGGCGGGCGGCGAAGCCGTGATGGAAATTACATTGAACGTTCCGAACGACCCGGCGCATTTCGGGAAAAAGTGGGAATCGGTGTTGTTGCTGGAATCCGGCGAAGGACCACTGAATATGGTGCGGGTGCGCGTGGTGACGAAAAAAACGGAGTAGACCATCGAGTGCCGGCGAAAAAGCACATAGGGCTTCATGTTTGGCGTGGCGTCGCCGTATTGATGGCGGCCTGCGCGGCCTGCCTGGCCATGCCCGCATGGGCCGGCGATACGGCCGCCATCGTCGTGTCCGTCGTCTGCGATCCGGCGCCGCCCCAAGGAACGCTTGCGATCGACGGCGGCGCGGCATGGACGACGAGTCTCGACGTCACGCTATCGCCCGATGCGTCCGATCCCATATCCGGCGTAAGCCTGATGCGCTTCAGCAACGACGGCATTACGTGGAGCGACTGGGAACCGTATGCCGCGACGAAATCATGGCTGCTCGCGGGGGGCGCGGACGGTCTTCGCACCGTTTATGCGCAGTACGCGGACGAAGCGGGCAACGCCAACGGCGATCTCGCCATTTCCGCCTCGATTGCCTACGACATCGAACCGCCCCTGGGGGGAATTCTGATCAATGGGGGCGCGCCCTACGCCAACAGCCGCGACGTGACGTTGACGCTCGACGCTTCGGATGCCGGATCGGGCGTGGATCGCATGCGCTTCAGCAATGACGGCGTCACGTGGTCCCCGGAAACATGGGATGCCGCCGCGGCTTATGCCGAAAGCGCCCCGTGGACGCTTGAGGCGGGCGACGGCGCAAAAACCGTATACGTCCAATACAGGGATTACGCGGGCCGTGTATCCGAAGATGCGATTTCGGATGATATCGTCCTCGACACGACGCCGGCGGCGGCTTCGTTCGTGCTGGCCGATCGCACGCCCTCGACGCTGGACCGGGTTGTCTTCGCTGTTACGTTCACCGAGGACGTGTTGCCGGATCTTTCCGCCGTTGACATCTCGCTTGTTCCCGGATCCCTCGCAGGCGATATCGAAGTGACCGGATCGGGCGCCGATTATACGATTGCGGTTACGATGTCCGACGCCGACGCGGACGGCACGGTAGCCGTTGCGATAGCCGGCGCGGGACTGGCCGACGCGGCGGGCAATCCCTTTGCCGGGGCGGTGTCCGCGGCTTACACGATTCACAATTGGCACGGCCTGTCCGTCGAACCGGCCGGCGTGAAATTGTATGCGGGCCAATCGCACACCTTCGCAGTGGACGGCGATTTCGGTCCGATTGTCCCCGTTTTCCAGTGGAAATGGGCGGATCAGGCCAAGGCCGTGCACGATGGGCCGGCGGCCCCATCTTGGCGGATTGAACATGTTGGCCAAGACCACCGCGGCGCCTATTGGTGCGAAATCGTCTACGACGGCGTCCTGCGCGAATCCGCTCGCGCCGTGATGGAAGTCGAAGATCCGCTGCTGATTGTGACGCCCCCGGCGGATGCGTCGTCGTTCGTTGGCAACGCCCATACCTTCCATACCCAAGCGGCGGGCGGGTATCTGCCGTTGTCATACCTCTGGAAAAAAGATGGCGCGGCCATCGCCGGCGCGACGGAACCGTCCTACACGCGGCATTCCTTGGAAACTTCGGATTCGGGCATCTATACCGTCGAAATTGCCGACGCCAACACCGCCGCGTGTTCCGCGTCCGCGGAACTTTCGATTACATGGGGAATGGCCGCGCTGGGTCTCCCCGGCCTGGTAGTCTTGATCGTCGCGATGCTGCTGGCCGCCGCGACGGCATGGAGAAGACGCAGGGCCTAAGCCCGTTCATTTCCCGCCGTGCCGTCTTGCTTCCGTTCACGCTCGCGACTACAATTACCCGGATGCCCAAGACGGCGGACAAAGAGACAATGGAATAGTGAAGGAGGACGTGTCATGGCAGGCAAAGTGCGAGTGGGCATGATCGGGTGCGGGCAGATTGCGAAGCATTTGCATGTGCCGGATTATGCGTTTTGTCCCGAAGCGGAAATCGTGGCGTTGTGCGATCTAATCCCGTCGAAGGCCAAGGCACTGGCGGAACGCTGGGCGCCGAACGCCAAGATTTATACCGATTATCGCAAAATGCTCAAGGATGCCAGGCTGGATGCGGTGACGGTGGCGCTGCCGAATTATCTGCATGCGCCGGTGACGATTGCGGCGCTTCAGGCGGGTTGCCACGTCAACGTCGAAAAGCCGATGGCGTGCAGCGTGGCCGAGGCGGAAAAGATGGTCGCGACCGCGAAGAAGTGCAAGCGCCTCCTGAACGTCAACCAGAGCCAGCGCCGGTTCCCGCCGCATGTGAAGGCGAAGGAAATCATCGAAAGCGGCATCTTGGGCAAGATCCTGCACGTAACCGCGATGTTCGGCCACGAAGGCCCCGAATACTGGAGTCCGACGGGCAAATGGTTCTTCCGCCGCAAGGAGGCGCGTTTCGGCGCGATGGCCGACCTCGGCGTCCACAAGGCCGATCTGGTGCGCTACCTGACGGGCAAGGAAGTCGCCGAAATCGCGGCCTTTTTCGAGCGGCTCGAGAAAAAGAACACCGACGTCGAAGACAACTTCGTGTCGTGTCTGAAATTCACGGATGGGACCGTGGGCACGCTGTGCGCCTCGTGGACCCTGAAGGGCATGGACGCGAACTACACGATCCTGCATTGCGCGAACGGCACGTTGCGCATCGGCGAGATTCCCGGCAAACCGCTCGTGGCGAACCTGATCAAGCCGGGTTGTGAAATCGTGTTCGACGTGCCGCCCGCCGTCACCAATAACGACGAAACGTGGGGACTGGATGTCGGCGGCGCGTTCGTCCGCGCGATCCTCGGACTCGAAAAACCCTATTGTCCCGGCGAGGAAGGCAAGAAGTCGCTCGAAGTCATCCTGGCCGCCGAGAAGGCCGCGCTGACCAAACGGACCGTGAAACTGAAACACTAGCCGCAAGAGGACTATTCGGTGAAAACACTGACCGTCGCCTTGGGAGACCGATCGTATCCCATTTATCTGGGCGAGGGCATTCTCGACCGGTTGCCCGCGATTCTGGGCGATCGGTCCGTGGGCGGTTCGGCGGCCATCGTGACCGACTCGAACGTCGGGCCGCTCTACGCCGAACGGGTGGCGTCGTTGTTCGACGCCCGCCCGGTGATCTGCGCGTTCGAGGCCGGCGAGGAACGCAAACGGCTCGATCAAATCGAGTGGCTGTGCGGACGTTTTCTCGAAGCCGGTCTGGATCGCGGCAGCATGGTCGTTGCCTTGGGCGGCGGCGTCGTGGGCGACATGGCGGGCTTCGCGGCGGCGGTCTACATGCGCGGGATTCGTTTTATCCAGATACCGACGACCATCGTCGCACAAGTGGATTCGAGTGTCGGCGGAAAAACCGGCGTCAATCATCCCTTGGGCAAGAACTCGATCGGTTCATTCCATCAGCCGTCGGCGGTCATTATTGACATGTCGCTTCTGGCCACCTTGCCTGATCGCGAGGTTCGCGCGGGCATGGCCGAGGTCATCAAGCACGGCGTCATCGCGGACGCGGACCTGTTCGCCTATCTTGAGGGGGCGTCCGCGGCCATTCTCGCCAAGGATGTCCGCGCACTGGAACGGCCCATCCTTCGGTCGTGCGAGATCAAGTCGGAAATCGTCGCGATGGACGAACGCGAACAGGGACGCCGCGCAGAACTGAATTACGGCCACACGTTCGGCCACGCCATCGAAGCCGCGTCCGAATACAGTCTGTTCCTGCACGGCGAGGCGGTGGCGCTCGGCATGCACGCGGCGGGCGTTTTGGCGCACTCGCTCGGCATGGTTGAAGCCGGCTTCGTGTCGCGCCAGCGCGCCTGCATCGAGGCCTACGGCTTGCCGGTCGCATGGCCGGACCTGCCCGTCGAGGCGGCCCTTGCGGCCATGCGCCACGACAAGAAAGTGCGTTCCGGCGCGGTAAAATTGATTTTGCCGGATCGCATGGGGCATGTGGTACAACGTACGGATATAGACGACGCGCTGGTTCGCAAAGCATTCGAGGCGTTGCGCGGATAGCGCAGGGAGGCCGGTATGGCGTTTGGCGGCGAGAATGCCGAAAGTTACCACGACGAGGGATTGACGGCGATGATGAAGGGCGATGTCGCCGCCGCGGTCCAGTTTTTCACGCGGGCCATCCAAATGGACAATTCCTACGCCGCATCCTATCACCAATTGGGCAAGTGTTACCTGCGACTCGGCGAACCGCGGAAGGCCGTCGAACTGCTGCGGCAGGTCGTCGCCCGCAAGCCGAACCTAATTCCCGCCAAAATAGACCTCGGTTACGCATTCCTGGCCATGAACGCGCCCGAGGAGGCGCGCACACAGTTTGGCGCCATCCTTGAAGTCCAGCCGCAAAACGCCCGGGCCAACCTTGGCATGGCGCACGTCTGTTTCCATGCGGGCGCGTGGGAGAATGCCGTCGCGTTCGCGCAGGCGGCACGGATGCACGGCGGCGCGAATTTCGCCACCCTCTACGTGCTCGGACGCGCGGCCCAACAGGCCGGTATGCAGGTCATCGCCGAGGATGCCCTCGCCGAAGCCGAGAAACTCATCGAAAAGTCCGTCGAATTGACGCCCGATTCGCCCGAAGGTCATTACCTGCGCGGCGAGATTTGCTTTGCGCAGGGGCGGTTCGGGCCGGCCCTCGAACATTACCGCGCCGCCGAGGATCGCGCCGATCCGAAAAAATACTACCTGGCGTTTGGCGAAAATTTTACCCGTGTGGACATCATGGCCAAGCGCGGATTGTGCCTGCAACGCATGGGCAACCTCGCCGGCGCAAAGGAACTCGGCAAGCAAATCCTGGCCGTCGCGCCGGAAAACAATCTCGCCAAATCGCTCGCGGAACTTTGAGAAAGCGGGAATGGCGATCGGACCGATCCGAACATCCTATCCGCCGTTTCTTGCCCGCCTTCGCCGGACAACAGCCAGCCCTTCCCATGCGATCAGCAGCGCCGGGGGACCGTAAAGAATCCCCTTGCCCCACCAGGTTTTCGAGAAACCGGTGAAATCGCGCCAGCGATCCACGGGCCACCATGTGCAGACCACGCGCCCGTAGATGTTGCCGTTGGGCAGCCAGCCGAAATAGCGCCCATCCACGCTGTCGCCGCTGTTGTCGCCGAGCACCAGATAGCAGCCGGGCGGCACGACGGCGTATTCGTCTTCGGTTCGAACACCGTACCGCAAGGGAAACTGGGCCGCCTGCTCCAGCCCCAGGAGTTCCTCCGCGATATACAGGCTCAAAGGACTTAGTCCCTTGAGTAGATCGTCAATTTCGGCCTGGCTCAGGGTATCCGTGCCGCGACCGTTCAATTTTTCGCGGATGGCATTCAGTTCCTTCATGAGGTCCTGCACGCCTTGGTTGGCGGGGTTAAGCATCGCGGGAAAGGCGTCGCTGCGCCGGATGAGTTGCAGAATAAACGCCTGCACGTCTTCACGGCTCCGTTTCAATTGCGTAGTGTAGTTGAGCACGGAACGCAGTTCCGGCGGCGGTTCGACAGCCAGGCCGTTTACGTGGATTTTTCCATCCGCAATGTGGATCCGTTCGCCGGGCAGCCCCACGACCCGCTTGACCAGCGTGGGATGTACGGCATTCGGATCGGGCGAGTGGAACACGACGATATCCCACCGCTTCGGTTCCCACAGGCGGAACAGGCGTTTCTGCATGAACGGCACACGCGGCCCGTAGACCAGTTTGTTGACGGCGATTCGGTCGCCGCGCAGCAATCGCGGATCCCCGTGCAGGGTCGGTTCCATCGAGCCGGTCGGAATCGAGTACGGCTCCATGATCAGCCAGCGAAAAACCAGAACCAAGCCAATGAGTCCGGCCCACATCAGCGCATTGCGGAGCGTCCACGGCCCCGTGATGGATTCGATTGCGCGCTTCAGCCTTTGCAGCACGCGGTGTTCCACTCCTATTCCGCTTCCTCGTTGACGCGCAGAAGGGCCATGAACGCTTCCTGCGGCACTTCGACGGTGCCGACCTGTTTCATTCGGCGTTTGCCTTCCTTTTGTTTTTCGAGCAATTTTCGCTTGCGCGTGATATCGCCGCCATAGCACTTGGCGGTGACGTTCTTGCGCAGGGGGCTGATCGTCTCGCGCACGATCACCCGGTTGCCGATGGCGGCCTGGATCGCCACCTCGAACTGCTGGCGCGGGATTAGTTTACGCAATTTCGACGCCAACTGGCGGCCCAGATACACGGCGCGGTCGCGGTGTACGATGGACGACAAGGCGTCCACCGCTTCGCCGTTCAACAGAATGTCCAGTTTGACCAAGTCGCCGGGCCGGTAGCCGATCAGGCGGTATTCGAGCGAACCGTATCCGCGCGAAATCGTCTTCAACTTGTCGTAGAAATCCAGCACGATTTCGGCCAGCGGCATCTGGTAGACGGCCATGCAGCGCCGCGCGTCTATGTAATCCACGCGGACATGGATGCCGCGTTTTTTCTTGCACAGGTCTATGACCGCGCTCAGGTACTCGGTGGGACATAGAATGTCCGCTTCGATATAGGGTTCGTAAATGGTTTCGATTTCGTTCGACGGCGGCATTTTCGATGCGTTTTCGATGGTCAATTCCTGTCCGCCGGTCTTGGTGATGCGATAGGCGACGTTTGGCACCGTCGTGACGAGCGTCAGATTGAACTCGCGCTCGAGCCGTTCCTGCACGATTTCCATGTGCAGCAGACCGAGGAATCCCAAGCGAAATCCAAGGCCGAGCGCGTCGGAACTGTCGGCCTGGAACGAAAACGAGCAATCGTTGAGTTGAAGCCGTTCGAGCGCGTCACGCAATTCCTGGTAATCGGTTTCAACCGCCGGATACATCCCGCAAAAGACGACCGGCTGCACGTCCTCGTATCCGGGCAAAGGCTCGGCGGCGGGATGCTGGGCCTCGGTGACCGTGTCGCCGATTTTCGTGCTCTGCAACGTTTTGATGTTGCAGATCAGATAGCCCACCTCGCCCGCCTCGAGCCGTTTCACCGGTTGCATGCCCGGGGTCAGCACGCCGATTTCCACGGCCTCGTACCGCATTCCGTTCGACATCATCATGACCCGCATGCCGGTTTCGAGCACCCCCTCCATCACGCGCACATACACGATGACGCCCCGGTACGAATTATAGACCGCGTCGAAGATGAGCGCACGCAGCGGCCTTGCCCGATCGCCTTTTGGCGCGGGAATGCGGGCGATAATCGCCTCGAGAATGTCGTGCGCGCCCGTGCCGACTTTGGCGCTGGCCAGTATCGCCCCGTTGCCATCGAGACCGATCACGTCCTGGATCTGCCGCCGGGCCGACTCGATGTCCGCGCTGGGTAGGTCAATCTTGTTGATGACCGGAATGATTTCAAGATCCTGCTCGATGGCCTTGTAGGCGTTCGCGAGCGTCTGGGCCTCGACGCCTTGCGCCGCATCCACCAGCAGCAACGCGCCCTCGCACGCCGCAAGACTCCGAGACACCTCGTACGAAAAGTCCACATGCCCCGGCGTGTCTATGAGGTTCAGCACATATTCCTGGCCGTTGTCCGCGCGGTATTTCATGCGCACGGCCACCGACTTGATGGTGATGCCGCGTTCACGCTCGATTTCCATCATGTCGAGCGTCTGTTCCTTCATGTTGCGCGAATCCACCGTGCCGGTGATTTCGAGCAGGCGATCCGCCAACGTGGATTTGCCATGATCGATGTGCGCGATGATGCAGAAATTGCGTATGTGTTCCACTAATGCCGCCATGTCTCTCTTGACTCAGCAATCAACCCGTGTGATCACGATCACGACGGGGTGTATCGTGACGTACAGGCATTCAACTCACGCCAGCATCTCGGCAATCACCCGAATGCTGCGAAACTCCGTTTCCAACTGGTGCGCTGCGTAGGCGCTCAACAATCCGCACAGGCCCGGCACGGCCCCGATGTCCGGACAGGCGCTCCGCGCGCCCGACAGCGTCCGCAACGCCTCGTACTGCGCCGCGCTCAGCCGCCGTTCCGCCGGGCACGCCGCGCATGTCGCGCCGCCCGACAACGAAAAACCGTGCGCCGCTTTTATCGGCGCGCCGCACACCGCGCACGCGTCGAGCGACGGGTCGAACCCCGCCGCCGCCAGCAACGCCATCGCCTGCCACGCCGCATGCACCGCCGCCGCGCCCGTCCATGCGTTCAGGCCGCGCAGTCCGCGAACCAGCGTCGCGAACAGTTCCCGCGACGGTTCGTTTGTCTGCGCAACCTTCGCGGCCAGTTCCATGGGAAACGCCGCGAACGCCGCCTTGGCGAGGTCCGCCTTGATACCCGTGAATCCGTCGAGCAGCGACGCTTCCGCCAGCGTCTGCACCTCGCGGCCGTCCCGCCAGTAATACAGCAGTTCGACGTGATTGAGCGTGTCGAGCGCCGGCGCCAAGGCGCTGTTTTTTCTCCGAACGCCTTTTGCCATGCAGGCCAGCCGCCCGCGCTCCGGACACAAAAACGTGACGATGCGGCTCGTCTCGCCGAAATCAACACCGCGCAACACCACCGCTTCTGTGCGTTCCTGCGACACGCGGGACCTCCAAGACCACGCCGCGCTGTCCCGAATTGCAACGAGAACGCAAACGCATTCGGGAGCCGGATTGGGTCAACACATTCAACACCACCGCCCAAGGCAACCCCGCCGAATGGAGATTCGGCGTCACGCTTACGACTGCACGAACACGCTTACACAATCCCGGAGTCCATGAATCATTCAACGATCGGGCGGCGCCGCCTGCGGAAGAATCATATCATCCGTTTCAGGAACCTGTCCACTTTTCGCGACATTATCGGCCCAAAAATCCCCAGCGCAAATCATTGGTTGGGTTGACGGCTTCCGGTGAAGATTTGACGTGATTATTTCCACGCAATCCGGTATTGCCCCGCGGTGTAACTGGCCGTTTTGATCCAGAGACGGCGATTTGTTTCGTCGTAACGCCAGTCGGTCGTTTCGGCGAGATCCTTGCCGTCCAGTTGGACGGTTTTGGGTGCTTCGGGCATGAGGATGCGCAGGATGTGCGGTTTTTGGACGCCGTCAAAGGAAATATCGAGCGAACCGGTTTTTTCGGCAACGCGGACGGTCGTCGCGCCGCTCTTGTCGGTGTTGTGGCAGGTGAACACATTGGCGCCGTTCGGATAGATGGCCCATGTGACGTATCCCTGGGATTGTTCATCGCCGAAGCCGGTGTAGGCCCGGCAGACATTGAGCGGAATGATGGCGCCGTCGCGGATATAGGCCGGATATTCGGTGAGCGGGAAGTCGCGCGTGACGGTCGCCGGGCCTTCGATGACTTCGGCCTCGTTGAAGAGGTAGCGCCACCGTCCCTTGGGAAATTCAACCGTGTTCGTGCGGCTGTCGCGATAAATCGGCGCGATGAGAAAATCGTCGCCGAACATGAAATGGTACTTGCCTTTGTCGAGCGGGCGTTGCAAGGGCTTACCGCCCTCGTGGCAACGCACGACGTGGCTGTACATATAGGGGACCAGTTCGGTGTGGAGCCACGAGTATTTCCGGACGACGTCCAACTCTTTGGGCGTGCGCATCCACATGCGGCGTTCGCCGTGGCCGCCGTTGAGGAACAGTCCGTTGAAGCAGGCGAACTGAGCCCAGCGCATGTACAGGCGCGGCGGGATGTACGAACCGCCATGGTAGCCGCCGATATCGTCGCCGACGACGCAATAACCCCGTTTCGAGCTGAGCAGGATGTCGCGGATGGCCGCCTCGAAGCCCCGGTTGGCGCCCTTCTTCGTCATCAAATCCTTTTCGTTGACCGAGTCGGTTCCTTCCTTCCACGTATGGGTCCGGTCGCCGATCCACGTGACGGGCGCGGCGTCAATGGGGGCGAATCCTTCGGGATGGGCGTAGGGCGTGTCGTAGGCGCGGATCAACGTGACGAATTCGGGATTTTTCGTCAAGCCGTAGCGGTATTCCTCGCGCGCGTAATGATCCATGTAGCCCCGGGTGGTCATATATCCCCGATGCGTCTTGAAATAAGGAAAGGGTATCTTGCCGAACAACAGCGTAAAACATAGGGTGTCGGCCCCGTCGAGTTTCCACCCGTCAATGCCAAGGTCCAGCACTTGATCCTGCATGCCGCGCCACCACGCCATCGCGGCCGGGTTCGTGTAGTCAATGCAGCCGCCGCGCCCTTTCCACCATCGCATGATGGCCCCATCGGCCACGAGAAAACCGTTCTTGCGCGCTTCCTCGAACCAGTCCGACGCGTCCCTGATCGAAGTGTCCGGGTTTGTGCGGTTGACCATGGAGGTCATCCACAACACGACGCGATATCCCTTGTCCTTGAGGCCGCGAATGAATTCCTTCGGCTGTGGATACCGTTCCTCGTCGAACGTGAAATCGTTGTAGCGGGTGCTCCACGGGCTGTCAATCAGGATGGTGCGCACAGGGATATCGTGCTTGGCGTACCCTTCGAGCAGTTCGGCAACGAATGCGCCGGTGTTGACGTCGTCTTCCCAGAGCCAGCATTCGAGCGCCCACGGCGGGGTAATGGGGGGCCGGCCGTGCCGTTGCGCATTGAACGGAATGCCCCAAAACGGCAGCACAAAATAGAAATAGACCAACACGGCCAGCAGGACGAGTCCTGCGGCCAGGACTTTTACTCCGCGCGCCAGGCATCCCCGCAGCGTCATGTTTTCAGCCCTTTCGGTTGCATTCGGTTTTTTCCCGATATGCGGAATTGTAATTCGTTGCCTTCCGCGTTGTCATGCAGCGCGCACGGTTATTGTTTTCCCAAGACCCGGTCGAGTTCCTTCTGGGTTTCGGTCTGGGCGTACAGGAGGGCCTGTTCGGGCGTTTTGATGGCGTTGAGAACGTCGCTGATGGCCCGGTCGAGCGCGCCCATGAAATAGGCCTGCGCGGGCATGACGGGGCGCTGGTGCCGGGTGTTTTTCAGCACATCATAGAACACTTCCAGTTTCTCGTTGCCCTTGACCAACTCGAAGCCGGGGCTGGCCTTGTATCCGGGGAAGGTGCCTGTGGTCACGATCATCGAGCGGCCCGCTTCCGCGCTGGTGCACAGCCATTTCATGAACGCGAAGGCCTTTTCGGGTTGGGCGGACCCGCGCGGAATGGCCAAACACCAGCCGCCCATCCACGCGCTGTGGTCGGATCCCATGTGCGCGGGGTATGGAAATGGAACCGCGCCATAGTCGAGATCGGGCGCGTATTTCTGGAACAACTTGATGTTCGAGACGTGGCCCGCGGCCATTGCGATCTTGCCCCGGATGAAGGGGCTGTCGGCCTGGTCGCCGAAGCCCTCGGCAAAACTGTTGATTCGCTCGAATCCGTATTCGTCCGCGAAGGACTTCATCCACTTCACGGCCTGGAGAATACGCGGATCTTCGCCGCACAGGATGCGCTCGCGGGCGTCGTCGTAAAACTCGCCTCCAAAGGCCCAGCCCCACGTAAACGTCGAGTTCGCGTAACCGAACACGTTCCAAGGGATGAAGCCGATGCGCGTCATGCGGCCGTTGGCGTCGAAACGGGTAAGGGCCTTCGTGAGGCGATCGAGGTCTTCGAGCGTTTTCGGCGGCCCGCCCTCGAGCAGGCCCGCTTCCCGAAACACTTCCCTGTTCCAAAAGAAGGCGAAATTCGGGTCGGCGCAGTAAGTAAGGGCATAGGTTTGGCCGCGAAACCGGTTCTGCCTCCAGCAGGGTTCCCAGAAATCGTCGTTGCGCACGCCCTGCGCGGCCATCAAGTCGTCGAGCGGGACGATGGCGCCCCGCGCGGCCCATTCGCACACTTGCGGACCGTCCACGAACGTGCAATCCGGCGGCATGCCCGCCGAAATCGAAAGAAACAGTTTTTGGCTGGACGAGAGGTTGTTGGGCACGTAGAGGAGGCGCACATGGAGGGACGGATTGCCCTCGTTGAACAGGTCCACCAGCCGCCGGAATTCCTCGCCCTGATCCCCCGGCCACGGATGCCACACATTGATCACGGTCTTGCCCGGCGGCGGGGCCGGCGGCGAACCCGTCAGGGAATATAACAGGACAAATGCCGCCGCCACTCCGCCAAATGCCAGACCCGTCCGGATTGCGTTCAAACGCCGAGCGCCTTCCTGCAGATTTCGTTGAGGACCTTGCCATCGGCCCGATCGCCCAATTCTTTCTTGAGGGCGCCGGTCAATTTGCCGGGATGGTTCAATTCGGGGTGTTCCGCCAGATAGGCGCGGACCTTCGCCTCGATTTCGTCCGCGGACATCTGTTTGGGCAGGAATTCCTCGATGATCCGTATTTCGTTTTCGGCCGCGGCGGCTTCGGCTTCCTTGCCGTGCTGCCGGAAGATCTCGATGCTCTGCTGGCGTTTCTTGATTTCGGCGCGCAGCGCGGCGCCCGACATCTCATCCGTCAATTCGGCCGCCGATTCCTTTTCCTTCAACAGGATGGCGCCCTTGGCCAGCCGAAGACATTCCAGGCGGATCGTGTCGCGCGCCTTCAGGGCCTTGGTGATTTCCTCCTGGACCCGTTCCTTGATGCTCATGGCGAAGCGCCTCCCTGTCAACGCGACCGCGCGACGCGGAAACCGAAGGAGTAATACCAGTCGTCGGGCACGTTGTAGATGCGGTAGGACACGCGGCAATCGCGGTCTTTCATCGCCCATCCGCCGCCGCGCAACACCCGGTGATCGCCCGTCGCGGGTCCCGCCGGATTCGTCTGTTCCTGCGCCGAATAGGGACCGTACCGGTCTTCAACCCAGTTCCAAACGTTCCCCGTCATGTCGTAACAGCCCGCCGGGCTGGGACTGTCCACCGTGTCCTTGTTGATGCCGTTGTAATAACCGACCGGCGTGGTGAATGGATATCGTTTCAGTTGGAGAGGATTCGCCTTGTCGTAATTGGCGCGGGATTTGTCCAGTTTGTCCGTCCGGCACCCGTAAATCCAGCGAGGCGGCGTGGCGGCGGAATCCCATGCGGCCGCATACTCCCATTCGGCTTCGGTCGGCAGCCGGTAACCGTTGCGAACCGGTTCGAACCGTTCCCACGTCGTCTCGTCGTAACAGGGCGCGAGACCGGCGGCGCGGCTCAGCCAGTTGCAATACGCCGCGCACCCGAACCATGTGACGTTGACCACGGGATGATTGTCCATCGAAAGTTCGTCCCGCGGTTCGACGGCAAAGACTCCATCCTTGAATTGAATGGCGCAGTACAGGCCGTCGTAATCGAACGGCGCAAGGTCTATCAGCATCTGCCCGCCCTCGTAGACGTCGCCTCCGGCATAGGGCTGGCCGTCACGGGTTTGCAGATACCCCTGTTCGAGCGCCCAATTCAGGGCGGCGGCATACTGCGCGTTCGTCACGGCGTATTTGCCGATGGCATACGCGCTCAGATGAACGGTGTGGCGCGGCACTTCATCGCCGTTGCCGCTGGGTTCGCCGCCTTCGCGCTGGCCCATGATGAATGTGGCCGCGCGCAGGTTGACCATGTCGCCCGGTTCGATCGCCGGACATCCCGCAAGCCATCCCGCCGCAAGCGCCAACCACACGCCGGGAACCCATTTCCGCAGACGTTCACTTCGCATGAGTGACCCTCCTTCATCGCTTCGCCTCTAGCATACCAGAATCGCGGCCCCACAGGAAAACGCGCGCATCCGCCCCCTGCGGCAAGCCGCGGGGCATGGCGCTTGGACAACCGTCAGGATGCAACGCGCCGTTTTTCCCTGAACTGAATCGCGGCAAGGCCGCCAAGCGCCATCATGCCCGCAAGCAGCGCGGTTCCGGCGATGCCGGCCACAGGGATGCTGTTGGGGGCATACACCGTCAGCACGTACGGTTCCGTTTCCTTTACGGCCTTGGCGTCGGTCGTATAGACGCAGGTATAGATTCCCGCATCCTCCGGCGCGACCGGATCGATGGTCAGGGTCCGCGCGCTTGTGCCGGCGATCGTGGCGGTGTCGCTCAGTGCCAAACCGTTTTTCTTCCATTGATAATCGGATCCGGCCGGCGCGGTCAGCGACAAGCGGTCGCCCTCCTCGATGAACCGGCTCGGATTGGCCGTGATATGGTTCGGAATCGCCAGCACCGTCAGCACATAGGGTTCCGTTTCCTTCATGGCCTTGGTGGGCAGCGTGTACACACAGGTGTACGAACCGGCATCGGACGGCAACACCGGATTGATGGTCAAGGTCCGCGATTGCGTGCCGGCATGGCGCCCGTCGCTGGGTACGTCCACGCCGTTCCGTTTCCATTGATAACCCGAACCTTCCGGAGCGGTCAGCGAAACGCTGGCGCCCTCCTGAACCGGCCCGGACGGATTGGGCGTAATCGTGTTCGGCGGCGGGTAGTCGGGGATGCCGTTGCCCGTGGCGCTGAACGACGCGAACCCGCCGGGACCCAAGGATCCCACGCCGACGTACACGGATGAGGCCCCGCTGAGCGCATAATCCAGAAAAACGGACTGTGCGCCGTTCAACGTCAGCGTCGCGCGCCCGGAATAGGTGTCGTACTGGAGCGTCATCGAATTAAGCGCGGCGGGCCAACTGAAATCGAGCGCCCGTTCGTTGCCGATCCAGTCCGACAGCACCACCATGCCGCCGCCGTCCACGGTCGCGGTGACCGTGTTCTGCGTGTCGGTCGTGTCAATCATGATCAGGCCGACCCCGTATTGCGCGTCGGAATAGGGAACCAGCCCCATCGTGGCCGAAACGGAACCGCCGCTTCCCACGACATACGATCCGCCTTTTTTCAAAACAGAGGTGTTCGCGCCGGTGAAAACCGCGCGCCCGCTGGACGCCTGCAACTGCCCCGGACCCGACTGGCCCGTCAACAGGCCGATGCCGTCCGCGAAATTGATGGCCGTCGTCCCCGCCCAAGCGGATGCCGCCAACAGGCCTGCACAGGCACATAGCACAACAGAAGTACGCATGGCCGCTCGCTCCTTCTCCCCTAAAAAGGGGGTTGCTTCTATAAGACACCATTCCGTTCCGTCTGTCAAGCCCGGCATGGCGGCAAAGACGGCATCCATGCCGCGTTGCCCAGCCGCAAGGGCGCCCGCAGGGGACGCGCGGCCTGCAATCGCCTTGCGGATAGTGGTATAGTGCGCGACAGGCACAACGGAAGACAGGAGGCGTTCGATGGATACATTATCTCGCAGGCAATTTTTGGCGGGGACGGCAGCGGGCGTCGCGGCATGGGGGTTGATGCCCGCGGCGGGTTATGCGCAGGCAGGAAAAGGCATCCGGCTGAGCGCGTGCGACTGGTCGCTCGGCGCGAAAGGACCAGGCGGACTCGAAGTCGCCAAGGCCATTCGTCTCGACGGACTTGAAGTGTCGGCGGGCGAAGCGACCGATACGTTGCTGATCGCAGATCCAGCGTACCGCGAACAATACAAGAACCTGATGAAGACCACAGGCGTGGCCGTGTCGTCGGTGGCCATGGGGTTCCTGAACGGTTCGCCGCTCGCCACGGAACCGCGCGGTGTGGCGTGGCTTGAACAGACGATTGGCGCCACAAAGGATTTGGGCGCTTCAGTTATCCTGATAGCCTTTTTTGGAAAAGGCGATTTGCGCAAGGGCAACGAACTCAAAAAGGCGGAAGTGGACGCGCTCGTCGGCAAACTGAAGGAAGCCGCCCCCAAAGCCAAGGAATCCGGCGTTATTCTGGGCCTCGAAAACACGTTGTCCGCGAAACAGAATCTCGATATTCTCGAACGGGTGGGCCACGATGCCGTCCGGGTGTATTACGATGTCGGCAATTCGACCGACAACGGCTACGATGTTCCTGCGGAAATTCGCCTGCTGGGCGATCGCATTTGCCAGTTCCATTTCAAGGACGGCGGCCATTACCTCGGCGAAGGAAAGGTCGCGATGAAACCCGTGGCCGATGCTATGAACACGATCGGTTACAAGGGCTGGGTCGTGCTTGAGACGGCGGCGCCATCCAAGGATCGCGACGCGGATTTTCGAAGGAATGCCAATTTCGTCCGGGGTCTTCTGGGCGCCGCCTGACCCTCCAACCAGGAGAACGTTCATGTATGAATCGTTGCTTCTTACCGGAGTCGTGTGTCTGTCGTGTTTGTTGATTCATCCTCCGGGTCGGGCGCAAACGGGCAGCGAACACGAGCCGGTGCGTTATGTCGGCGGAGTCGGCATAGATCCCGCTCCGCACGATGGGCGGCTGCGCCCCCCCGTGGGGGTGGCCAACTATCAGACCTTCCGCGCCAACCGCACGCATCCGGAACGCGCCGAAGGGTTCGGATGGACCTACAACCACGCGCCGATGCTGGCGTATTGGAATGACACGTTCTACCAGGAATACCTGAGCAACCCGGTGGACGAGCACATAGCGCCGGGGCACACGCTGATCGCCACCTCGCGCGACGGGCGCGAATGGTCAAAGCCCGTGGTCGTGTTTCCCGCCTACGAACCGCCGAAAGGCGTGACGGTTCCGAAAGGCTACCACGGGTACATGATGCACCAACGGATGGGCTTTTTCGTCGCACCCAACGGACGCCTGCTCGCGCTCGCGTTCCACGGCCATGCCGAAGATCCCTTCGGACCGGGCGGCATCGGGCGCGTCGTGCGCGAGATTTACAAGGATGGAACCTTTGGCCCCATTTATTTCATCCGTTACGCCAGTCATGGAAAATGGAACGAAAAAAACACGAGTTATCCGTTCTACACGCGATCGGCCGACACGGGGTTCGTCGAGGCATGCAAAGCATTCCTGTCGAACCGGCTCATGATGTTGCAATGCCGCGACGAGGATCCGGGACCCAAGGATTTCTACCCGATCAAGGGCGACGTCGAAGCCCTGAGTTTCTATCACCGCAAGGACGGCAAGGTCGTCGCGCTTTGGAAATGGGCGATGTGCGCGCTGTCGGCGGATGAGGGGCTGACGTTTTCAAAACCGGTGAAGGCGCCGACGTTCACGACGGATGGGGCAAAGGCATGGGGACAGAAAACGCCGGACGGGCGCTATGCCATCGTGTATGTGCCGACGACGCACAGCGAACACCGGTATCCGCTGGCCATGGTGACGAGCGACGACGGCATCATCTTCGACGACTTGCTGGTAGTCCATGGCGAAGTGCCGCCGCGCCGGTTCTTCGGACGCTGGAAAGACTACGGCCCGCAATACGTGCGCGGCATCGAGGAGGGCAACGGGGTTCCCCCCGACAACGCCATGTGGATTACCTACAGCGTCAACAAGGAAGACATGTGGGTGAGCCGGATTCCCGTGCCGGTCCGCTATCGCGTGGAAGGACCGGTCGAGGACAACTTCAGCAAAATGGAAACCGGCGGCCACATTCTCGACTGGAACATCTACTCGCCGAAATGGGCCCCGGTGCGGGTCGTTGATTTTCCGTCCGCCGCCGAAAAGAGCCTCGAATTGCGCGACGAAGATCCGTATGACTACGCGAAAGCCGTCCGCGTGTTTCAGGAAGGCATGAAAGCCGAAATCGGCGCAACGGTCCTTGCGCGGCAAGCGGACAAGGGGCTGCTGGACATCGAAGTCCTCGACCGGTTCGGCAACCGGCCCGTCCGCCTGCGCTTCGATGCCGACGGCCAAATCAAGGCATTCATGGGCGGCGCGTGGACGAATCTTCAACCCTATAAGCCGGATACCTGGCACAAGGTTGATATCGCAGTGAACGCTTCTCCGTTCGGCCATTTCAGCCTGACGATTGATGGCCGTAACGCGATTGATCACGCGCCTTTGGCCGAAGCCGTGTTATCCGTCGAGCGCTTGTCGTTCCGCACCGGACCCTACCGCGATTGGCCTACCCGCGAAACCAACAACGAAGCCAAACATCCGCCCCTTGAAGGCGCGGACGATCCCGCCCCCCTTGCCGCATTCAACGTCAAGACTGTTCGCATCGTCAGTGCGTCGTGAGACATCCAGAAGGTGGACTTTGCGGACGTTAGGATTCTCGGGTATTTGCATCGGACGCGGCGGGGCGGGTACCATTGGGTCAAAGGCTGTGGCACGCAATGAATATTCTTGGAATATCCGCTTTTTACCACGACAGTGCGGCATGTCTCGTCCGTGACGGCGATATTGTGGCCGCCGCGCAGGAGGAGCGCTTTTCGCGGAAGAAACATGATCCGCGGTTTCCGGATCATGCCGTGGCATACTGTCTTCAGGAAGGCCGAATTACGGCCCGCGATCTGGATTACGTCGTCTTTTACGACAAGCCCTTCCTCAAATTCGAGCGATTGCTGAGCACCTATCTGGCCATCGCGCCGAAAGGGTTGACCTCCTTCATCCAGCAGATGCCCGCGTGGCTCAAGGAAAAAATCTTCATGCGGAACACCATCCGCGAACGGCTGGATTACGAGGGAAAAGTCCTTTTCACGCAGCACCACCAGAGCCATGCCGCCGCCGCCTTTTTCCCAAGTCCTTTTGAAGAGGCGGCTATCATCACCCTCGACGGCGTCGGCGAATGGGCCACTTCCACATTCGGCGTCGGCCGGGAAAACCGCATCGAAATCCTCAAGGAAATCAAGTTTCCTCATTCCCTGGGCCTGCTGTATTCCGCGTTCACCTACTTTACCGGATTCAAAGTCAACAGCGGCGAATACAAATTGATGGGGCTGGCGCCATACGGCGAGCCCAAATTCGTCAAGGAAATTCTGACGGAACTCGTTGACATCAAGGAAGACGGATCGTTCCGTCTAAACATGGATTATTTTGACTTTTGCGCCGGATTACGCATGACCAACGAAAAATTCGACCGGCTTTTCGGCGGTCCGCGGCGAACACCGGAAACGAAATTGACACAGCGTGAAATGGACATCGCCCGCTCGATCCAAATCGTTACTGAGGAAATCATCCTGCGCATCGGTCGGCATGTCCACAAAACCACCGGTATGCGCAACGTCTGCCTGGCGGGCGGCGTCGCGTTGAATTGCGTCGCGAACGGCCGTCTGTTGCGCGAAGGCCCCTTCGACGACGTCTGGATTCAACCGTCGGCGGGCGACGCGGGCAATGCGCTCGGATGCGCCCTGTTCGCGTGGCACCAACTGCTGGACAATCCGCGCACACCCGACAGCCGCCGCCAAAAGGCAACCTATCTCGGCCCGGCCTTTTCCGACGAGGAAATCCAATCGTATCTCGAATCCGAAGGCATCCCCTTTACGCGTTTTTCTTCGGACGAGGAACTCTGCCAATGCGTCGCCGGACTGGTCGCGACCGAAAACGTCGTGGGCTGGTTCCAGGGACGGATGGAATTCGGGCCGCGCGCGCTCGGCGCGAGGAGCATCCTCGGCGACCCGCGTTCCCGCGAGATGCAGTCGGTTCTGAACCTCAAGATCAAGTTCCGCGAATCGTTCCGGCCCTTCGCCCCCACGGTCCTCGCCGAACACGTATCCGATTGCTTTGGCCTGGATCGGGAAAGTCCGTACATGCTGCTCGTGGCCCCGGTGCGGGCAGAACGCCTGCGCGCGCTCTCGCCCGACGAGGAAGAGGCGCAAGGGTTCGCCAAACTCAAAGTCGTGCGATCCGACATGCCGGCCATCACCCACGTGGACAATTCGGCGCGTATCCAGACCGTGGACAAGCGCGACAACCCCGTTTATCATCGCCTCATCGAATGCTTCAAGGAACGGACAGGGTGCCCGGTCATTATCAACACATCGTACAATGTCCGCGGCGAACCGATCGTTTGCACGCCCCACGAGGCGTTTACCTGTTTCATGCGCACGCGGATGGACTATCTTGTCATGGGCCACTTCCTGCTCGACAAGATCCAGCAGAAGCCCTGGCAGGACGACGACAAATGGAAAGAGGAATTCGAACTGGACTGACCTTATGACACTCGACACGTCCAGCAGATCGGAACAGCGCAAGTTCGGGATCGTGATGGCCGTTGCCATTGCGGTTTTGGGCCTGATCCGATGGGCATTACACGGGTTTGCCGTTGTTCCCACATACTTCTTCAGCGTGGCGGCGGTGTTCTTGGCGCTGGGTTTGGTTGCCCCGTTCGTTCTTCGTCCGGTCCTGATAGTCTGGATGAAGTTCGCCGAAGCGCTGAATTGGCTGACGACACGCGTCCTGTTGACGCTTGCGTTCTTCCTTCTGATTGTGCCGGTGCGCGTCATTATGTTGCTCGTGCGCCACGACCCGCTGAACCGGGCGTGGGATCCGGCGGCGGAATCCTATTGGGAAGAGGCGGAAGATCAACCGAAGGAATTTGAGCGGTATCTCGATCAGTTCTAAAATAGGATTGTGAAACTGGAGACGAGGTTGAATCCATGGGAATGTTGAGAGAAATTTGGGCGTTCTTGCGGGTGCGCAAGAAATTCTGGCTGGCGCCGATTATCATCGCGCTGTTGTTGCTGGGCGTGTTGATCGTGTTCGCGGGCCAGGCGGGCGTCGTGTCGCCGTTCGTCTATATGCTCTAGACCGTCCGCGCCCTTCATCGGACCGGACGCGGCGGTAAAATTGCGTGGCGCGCCCCCGTAAATCAGCCCATGCGCTTGAGGGATGTAAACCGGTTTTTTTGATGTTTCCGCGCGCCGTGTCTTGGTCGCGCGGGAAAGGATTGTTGTTCATGGTGCCTCTTGAACTGGTCGGAATCAGCCAGCAGGACGAGGAGTCGCTGCCGATAGTCCTGCTCCGAAACGACGACCGCATATTGCCCATTGTCGTGGGACCCGCCGAGGCCAGCGCGATTCAGATCGTCCTGCTCGGCCAAACGCCGGCACGCCCGCTGACGCACGATTTGATCTGCAATCTCTTGGCCGGACTGCGCGGACACCTGCAATCCGTGACCATTTACAAACTCGAAAACGACATCTTCTTCGCGCATCTCAACATCGAGCAACGATCCGCCACCGGACAGGTTGAACAAGTCTTGCGTGTGGACACACGGCCCAGCGACGGCATCGCCATCGCCGTCCGCATGCAGTGCCCCATTTATGCCGCCGAGGAGGTGATGGACGTGGCCGCGCGCCGCAACGTGTCCATTCTCGAAGAGGGCGAAGGGGGCGAAGAGGAAAGCGAGGGAGACGATCCCGGCGCGCCCGATTTCGAACGCTGAGCACTTGCAGGGCGGGATTGGCCGTGATTGTTCACAGTAGTTGGCGCCCCCGACTGCTCTATGTTGTCTAACGGACGTGGATAGCACCCGCAACCCAATTTCTCTTCGTGCTCTTCATCCTTGAGAGTACCGAGTTCTTGAGCACAAGGATAAGAATTTCCACGAAGATTGGCATTTCCGGGCCATTTCATGTCGGATCGGGCAACAAGATCTTGTGTTGAACTTGAAAATGGCCGTTTTGTAGCGCCGATTTCCAAATCGGCCTGTCATGTTTCAACAAGCCGATTTGGAAATCGGCGTTACATTCCGAGACCTTCACGACTCCGAGAACACAGTGCTCTCAAGGAATAGACGAACGCGGCTCAGCTGCAATGCCTCAATCAAGGATATGATTTCTTTGTCCGCAACTTCTGTGTACCATGCACAGAAGTTGCGGACAAAGAAAATAATAATAGACGGTTACAAAAGTGCAGCCTGATGAAAACAGGGCAGACCGGAACCGTTGGAATTCCAATTCTCTGGGTGGCGCCGCCAAGCCAATGAAATGCACCCGGATCGGTTGTGTTACAATCGTAAACGGTCGGAGCACAAGGATACCGATGCCTGCGTCTTTTACCAGAACGGGGATGCATGCGCTACGCGCCCTGCGGGCGTGCTTTGCAATTCACGCACGAAAGCGCCCCGCGCTTCTGTTCGCGGAATGGAACCTCACCTTCCGCTGCAATCTGCGGTGCAAATACTGCGGGGCGTGCGATGCGCGGCGCGAGGAATGGTCGGCGGACCAGATCCTGCGCGGACTCGACGACCTGTGGGCCATGGGCGTGCGCTGGATTACCTTCGGCGGCGGCGAGCCGCTGATGCGCCCGGATCTCGGAACGATCCTCCGCCATGCGCACCAGCGGGGTTTTCAGACCTATCTCAGCACCAACGGCTGGTTCGTGCCGCAACGTATCGCGGATCTGCAATGGGTGGATCACGTCAATCTGAGCCTTGACGGCAGCCGCGCGACCCATGACGCAGTCCGCGGGCGCGGCGCGTTCGACAAGACGGTTGAGGCGATCGACGCATGCCGGAAAACCGGCATCGCCGTGTCGCTGCAATGCGTGCTTGCCGCGCACAATTTCAACGAACATGAAGAGGCGGTCCAAATCGCCGCGGAACACGGCGTCACGATCATGTTTCAGCCGGCAACGCAATGGCTCGATTCGTCGCTCGCGCCCAATCCACTCGCGCCACCCGTCGAACCGTACCGCGAAACCATCTCGCGCCTCATCGAAATGAAACGGCGCGGCGCGCCGATTCGCAACAGCATCGAGGGATTGCGACACCTGCGGCGCTGGCCGGACCCGTCGCCGATTTGGTGCAGCGCGGGATTGCTGACGTGTTCCATCGAACCCGACGGGACCCTGCTGGCCTGCCACCAGGCGGACATCGCCCGCTTTTTGCGCGGGCGGCCCAACACGGCGGACCTCGCGGAACAGGCCCGTCATGTCGTCATGCCGCGCGGGTGCGCCGCATGTTGGTGCGCGCCCATGGTCGAACTGGCCCTGGTTTTTTCGCTTCGCCGCGAGCCTATCCTGAATTTGTTGAAAACGATGCGGTGATTGCGGAGAATTTGCCGAGGGAACGATTGAGGGAAAGGACGCACCCATGACACGCTTGACCTTGGCGGTTGACTGCACAATCCTGATGATCCTCGCCTTCGGCGCCGGGGCGGAACGGCTTGTCGGCACGCCGGAGATGCCGGCGACGCGGGTGGCGCCCGACGGTTCCATCCACGAGGACTGGGGCGTGGTCTCCGTCCAACTGGATCCCTTGCCCGCCGAATCTTCGACGGAGCAACGGTATGAGGACGCCTTCATCCCGGCGGTCCTGTCCACGACCAGCGCGGGGCCGATCACGCTGAAACAGTGTGTGTACCGATCGCCGATCTGGCCGGCGGGTGTGGATGTGCTCGTGGTAAAGGCCGAGGCATCGGAGGAAAAGGCCGTAACACTGCGGTTGAATGTTCCGGGCACGGTCGGCGTCGGCGAACGGATCGGCGTGGCGGGCGGGCGACCGGTGCTGTACCTTTTGTCGGCGCCTTTGTTCGATCGCAAAATGAAGGCGTGGGGCTGCATGGGCGGTGTCGCCGTCCTCCCCGGATGGGCGACCCCGCAAGGCGATTGCGATCCCGCATTCAGAAACATCCGCGCGGGCATGGGGGGCGTGCCCATTGAATACCGGTTTGCGGTGCCCGCCGGAGGGTCGCGCGCGGTGGTGCTGGGCTTCTGCGAGAGTTTCCATGCCAGCGGGGGGATTCGCCCCCTGATTGTCGAGGTGGAAGGAACGCCCGCGCAGGAGATTGACCCCATTGCCGCATGGGGACGTCATGTGCCGGGGTGCTTGCGATTCGAGGCCGTGGATGCGGACAACGACGGGTACATCAGGGCCGTGGTGGCGCCGCATCCGTCCGCATCGGACAAAAACCCGATCCTGAATGCCGCATGGGTTTTTTCGCCCGGCGCGGCAGCCAATCTGGAGGACGTAAAATGCGGCAAACTGAACGACGCCGCGGAATACTTTGTGGACGCCGGCGGCGAAAAGGATCAGGGCATCCATGAAGACGGGCCGGTGGAATTCCATCTGAATCTGTTGCCGGAGCACCCCGCGGAAATGACGTTTTTGCTCGCCGCGCCGGGCGGGACCGTGCCCACCCCGCCGACTCCGTGGACCGAAGCGCTGTTGTTCCGTGCGGCGGTGGATGTCTGGGACGACTGGTTCGGCCAGGGCCGGGACGATTTGATGGACGATTCGGCGGCGGCGGAGCGCGAGGCGCTTTTCAGGGTCGCGCTGACCCGCATTCAGGCCGGCGGCTTCTGTTTTGCGATGCCGGTGGAGCAATACGCCGCGGCGCAGGCCGCGGATGCGATCGCCTTGCTTGACCGGGCGGAATTGTTCGGCGAGGCGGAACGCCTGTTGCGCGTGTATTGGGACAAGGATATTCCCGCGCCGCTCGACGCCTTTGCGCAGCAAGCCGACGGCTCGTGGCGCGACGCGGTGAACGATCCCGGCGCGACGGCGCACGTGCTTCGCGCACTTGCAAATCATGCGATCGCGGCCAAGGATATGGGCTGGATCGGCAAGGCATGGCCGGCCATGAAGGCCGGCGCGGATGCCTTGGCGAAAAACGATCCCAACCATCCGGCGCTTCGGCCGATCGCACAGGTGCAGGCGCTGGATCCGTCGCGGTTCCAATAAGGATTCGCACCGAAAAACAATTCACCGGAATTGCAATCCCTCGACTGACGGCGCTGTTCAGTTGCCCCAGCCGTTTTTCAGTACCCGTTCGGCGTTTCCCGATAGGAATTTTGCAGCTTGGTCCTCGCTGTATTTCCGCAGAATGGCTTCGCGCAGACGCTGGTAATCGCGCGGCGAGCGCATGTCCCGCGCCACGTCCGAGGTGCCGTCGAAATCGGAACCGATGGCGACGACTTCCTCGCCGCCATACCGGACAAGGTGCGCAATCGCGTGCATGGCATAGTCCACGCCGAGCGTTTTGGGCCGCCGGCCTTCCCGATGCGTGAACATCATGATGCCGATGGCGCCGCCGGTGTCGGCCACCGCCTTGATCTCATCCGGATCCGGGCCGAATTCGGTCGGGCCATCGCCGGAAATACAGGCATGGGACATAATCAACGGCCGCTTTTTCGGATGGGCGCGGATAATGTCGAAGACCTGTTTCCGAAATGGGCGCGTGCCATGTGTCGGATCGGCCAAAATGCCCGCATCGAGCAGTTTTTCGACCAGTTCATGCCCCCACGGCGACAGGCCGGACGCATCCTGGTATTTCGCGCTGAAACAGCCGAAGGCCGCGCCGATCCGGTATTTTGAAAAGACATTCACGCATCCGCCGGACGGATTCGGATACAGGTGCGGGATAATCATGTGGCACACACCGCGCGCGGCCAGTTCATCCACCATCCCGATATGGCCGTTGAGATGATGGGCGCCTTCGATGGAGTGCAACATGCACATCTTGCCTTCGCCCACGATCCGCTGCAGATCGCCGAAATTGCGCGCGATTTCGACGACATCGCCCTGCCGCCGCCGTGTCTCTTCGATCATGGCCTCCGCAAAATCGAGATATTCCCGCGTCAATTCGTCCATCGGCGCCGTGGCGATGCGCCTTGCGCGCGGATAGGCCGCCGCAACGAGGCGCAGCGGCCACACGTCGCTGAACAACTCACGTTCGATCACATAGGTCGAACATAGAAAAACTTTCACGCCGCCCGCCGCCAGCGCGGCCAAATCCGTCCGCATGGACCACGGACACCACCATGTCGGAGGACGATGCGCTTTCCAGAATTTCGTGCCGAACATATACGACATCAGCGTCGGGTGTGTGTGAAGATCCACGATGCCGAGCCCCCCGCCGTTTTCGATTTCGCCGCTCTGCGTGACTGCCGCTCCGATCATGCGCCTATCCTCCCTTCAACGGCCACAACTTTCCCGGTGAAAGACTGTACAATCCGCCCTTGGAATTTCAATCTTTTGGTTTGAAAGGCCCCGCCCTCATTCCGCCGGGCAATCTCGCGGGACGGGGGTTGAACCTTGTTTTTCCCGCATTTCGGTGCTATATTGCGATCATGCGACGGCGCATGGCAATAATCGTGGTGATGGGCCTGCTTTTCCTGTACGCGGGAGCGGGACTCCATCAGGTGTTGCATCACCACACGGGTCACGACGCGGGCAAGGGCTGTCCGTTGTGCGTTTTGTTGACCACGCCCCTGTTGCCCGCCGCCGCTTCCGCCGTTCAAACCGTCATGCCCGTCGCGCCGGCTCCTAATTGGGCGTATGAACCGGTCGCCGCACCCGCTCCGCGCGGTCCATTGTGTTTGCGCGGCCCGCCGTTGTCCTGATTCCGGTTTCCATCCCTTGTCTTTGCCCATGGCGCGCGTCCCTTGCGAACGCGGCGCGGGCGCATTCTTTGTAACGGACCTGAAACCCGGCTGTCCGGTAGATCCTTGTGCATGGCGCTATCCTTTGCCCATTCCGCGGCGATTGAAAAATGCGCCGATGCAAGAGGGAGGTCGAATCGGACGCCAATAAGGAATTTTTCATCATGAGACGCTCTGGTTTTACCCTTATCGAATTGCTGGTCGTGATAGCGATCATCGGCATTTTGGCCGCCATCCTGCTGCCGGCGCTTGCACGGGCGCGCGAATCGGCGCGGCGCGCGAGTTGCGCCAACAACCTCAAGCAGTGCGGGTTGATTTTCAAAATGTATGCGAACGAATCGCAGGGACAACAATACCCCCCCATGAAGGCGCTGTCCTGTACGGGAGACGTCGTGCCCGGCGCAACCATTTTCCGGGCCGAAGCGGTCTATCCGGAATACCTGACGGACTGGAACGTGCTGCTGTGCCCGAGCGGGCCGTCCGGCACGGATCCGGTCAAAGTGTGGGACGAGGGGGGCACGCTCTCGTCGCTGGCGCTGGAAGCGTTTGAATCCGCCACGAACATGTACAAGAACAACGGAAAAGTCGAGCCGTGCGAGGTATACGAACATCCCTATGTCTATTTGGGCTGGGCCATCGAGGACCGCATGACGCGGGCCGAGATCAATCCCGTCACGGGAAACACGTTCATCACGGATCTCGACGAAAACATCGAGTCGCTTTATGCCCTGCTCGACACCCACGACAACCCAGCGGGCGCCGTCGCGGCGACGGAAAGCGAGTGGCCTGTCCCGGAAGGCACGGGAAACGCCAACGGCAATAAAATTTACCGGTTGCGCGAAGGCATTGAACGTTTTCTCGTCACGGACATCAACAATCCGGCCGCCTCGGCCCAGGCGCAATCGGCGCTCGCGATCATGTGGGACGAGATCTCCGGCGACGAAGCATCGCATTTCAACCATGTGCCGGGCGGCTGCAACGTGCTTTACATGGACGGTCACGTGGACTACCTTCGATACGTGTCCCCGCACGGCGCGGCCTTCCCGGTGAACAAGGGCGGTTTCCTCGTTCACGAACTGAGCCACCTTCACGAGGGCGGGCATCACCACTGACTTCCGCGCACTCCCTCATGACCCGATCACGCGATGGCACGGTGGATGTCATGGACCCCACGGATACACCATCAGGGGTCCATGGCGTCCATCATGCCCATCGGCCGTTCGCAAAGAACGCGGCAAGGATGCCGCGTCTACGGTAGAGGCGGCTTCTAGCCGCATTTCCATCGCTTCGTTCGATCAAAAACGACCTGCCCAAATGCGCAGACGGTCGTCTACCCACAAGCGGCATCCTTGCCGGCTTTCCGGCACGTTGGCGATCCGGAACCTGTTATTAGGCGCAGATGGCGGTATGGGACAACAGGTTGAATTTTCCTTTGAGAAGTTCGTATTGTTTCGCCGCGGAGAGAAGGAGGAGCATGACCGGATGGGTTTGCGGGTATGGGCTATCGTGGCCGCCGCACTGGGTTGCGCGGCGGGTGTACCCGGCGGCGTGGGCGCATATACTTTCTGGTATGCGCGAGGCGCGTCGTACCTGACGAACGATCCGGCGGCGTGCGCAAACTGCCATGTCATGCAGTCCTATTACGACGGCTGGCTCAAGTCGAGCCACCACAAGGCAGCCGTCTGCAACGATTGCCACACCCCGCACGATTTTTTTGGCAAATACCTGACCAAGGCGATCAACGGCCACAACCATTCGGTGGCCTTCACCTTGGGCGGTTTTCACGAACCCATTCAGATTACCCCGCGCAATCACGCGATTACCGAGGAAGCATGCCGCCGTTGCCATGCCGACATCGTTCAGGCGATCGACCGGACGCCCGCCCATGGCTCCGAGTTGTCCTGCACGAATTGCCATCGCAACGCCGGGCATCCGCATTGAGGAGACGAACAACATGACCAACCATCATTCATCCCGACCCGCGACCGGCATGTTGACGATTATCCGCTGGATGGCGGCCGCCGCGGTCGTCGCGGCGGTCCTGTCCGCGCTGGCGACGCTGGGCATTTCCGCGCTGCTCGTTTCGATATATGAGCACAAGGAAGAGGCGCGCAATCCGTTTTACCGCGTGGTCGAACTGACGGACGACACCGAAGACCCGGCAATCTGGGGGAAAAATTTCCCGCAGCAGTACGATGCATACCTGCGGACGGTGGACATGGTCCGCACGCGATTCGGCGGCAGCGAGGCCATGCCGCGCACGCCAACCGGCGCGGATCCGCGGTCCGTCGTGGCGCAGTCCAAAATCGAGGAGGACCCGCGCCTGAAGACCATGTGGGCCGGATACGCGTTTGCAAAGGATTTCCGGGAAGAGCGCGGCCACGCCTACATGCTCGAGGATCAGGTGTACACCGAGCGGCAGGTCGTCGTGAAGCAGCCCGGCACCTGCATCAACTGCCACGCCTCGGTCTATGTTCCCTTCAAGAAACTCGGCGGCGGCGACATCATGCAGGGATTCGACAAAGTCAACGCGATGCCCTATTCGGAGGCCAAGGGATTCTTCTCGCATCCGATCGCGTGCATTGACTGCCACGACGCCTCGACGATGCAGTTGCGCGTGACGCGGCCCGCCTTCATCGAGGGCATCCGTGCGGCCAAGGCGGCGGAGGGCATCGCGAATTACGACGTCAACACGATGGCGACGCGGCAGGAAATGCGGAGTTTCATCTGCGGGCAGTGCCACGTCGAATACTATTTCAAGGGGCCGGAAAAACGCCTGGTCTTTCCGTGGTTCAAGGGACTCAAGGCCGACGAAATCCTCGCCTACTACGACGAGGCGGGATTCAAGGACTGGGAACATGCGGAGACCGGCGCGCCGGCCCTCAAGGCGCAGCATCCCGAATTCGAGATGTGGAACCAGGGCGTTCACGCGCGATCGGGCGTGGCCTGCGCCGATTGCCACATGCCCTACAAGCGCGTGGGCGCGCTCAAGATCAGCGATCACCACGTGCGAAGCCCCCTGCTCAACGTCAACAACGCCTGCCAGACCTGCCACCGCTTTCCGGAGGAGGAGATGCGCGCGCGCGCGGAGACCATTCAGGAACGCACGATGCAAATGCGCGATACCGCGATGGATGCGCTGGTCGCCCTCATCGGCGACATTAAAAAGGCAAAGGAATCGGGGGCGAGCGACGATCAACTCGCCATACCCCGCGATTGCCAACGCAAGGCCCAGTTCCTGCTCGATTTCGTCGAAGCGGAAAATTCCTCCGGGTTCCATGCGCCGCAGGAAGCCGCCCGCGTGCTCCTGCAATCGCTTGACCACGCGCGCAAAGGCCAGATTGCCGTCCGGGAAATGTCCCCCGCGGGCGCCCTGCCGCAACCCGCGCCTCCGCCCGCATAAGCGGATGACCGTGGCCTTCGATTCCGCCGGAAGAGCAGCATCCAAGGCGCGATATTACAGGACATATAAGGATTTTGAAGGGACGGCCGCTCTTTGGACGCCGTTCTTCGCGTCGTCTGCGTACTTTATATCCTATCCCTACATCTTCATCTCCTGTGTGGTATAATTAGGAACAGTAATTTAGTTGAACCGAGGAGAAGGGCCATGAAAAGCAGTTCTTTTTTCAACAGGGGGTTGGCATTTTCATTTTGCGCGATATCCCTGGCGGCGATTATGCCGGCATTCGGAACCGCCTTTGCCGCGGAGGTGTTCGCCGTGGCGCCGGAAGCGGGCGTCATCGAAAAAATTGAGACGGACGCACAGAAGGCTTGGCCCTATGGCAGCCCCGACGAACAGGTGGTTGGACGCCGTCTCGTATTCAACCTGTATTTCACCGACATCCGCGAAAACAGCCACGTCGGTTTCGCGGACGATGCGCCGTTTTCCGCGGCGGCTCGCGCCCGTCTTCGCGAAGTGTTGATCTACATCGGCGAGACGCTCAATGAATGGGGAACGCTCGACGTTCTCGTGAAACGTTCAGAGATGGACGGCGGCGGTTTCAGCGCCTACGCGGGCACATACTACACGGCGGCGGCGGGTTTTCAGGAAGGGGCCGCCTTGTACCGGTTGCGCCACTGGGCAAAGCAGTCGCCCGGCGTGCCCGACATGTTCCTCATGGTGGATTTCGGAAACATCTACAATTTTTCGACTCATGCGCCCGGTCCGCTCCAGGAAGATTTTGCCTCGCTGCTGCTGCGCGTCATGACGCATGGGTTGGGCTTCGTGTCTCTTGTCGGCGAAACGGGCGACAGCATTATCGCGCCGAACGTGTACACGACTTGGGATCGCCATCTGGTTCGGGGCGACGGCTCGGCGCTGCTTGCCGGACGCGCGCCCGCGTTTCAGGGACGGGCCGACGACCTCACGGGCGGCGATTTGTGGTTCAATGGCCCCCGCGCGTTCCGCCTGTACGGCAAAGGCGCCAAACCGCCCGTTCACGCGCCCTCGCGCTTCCGGGCCGGGGAAAGCCTGAGCCATTGGGCGCCCGGCCGGATCGAAGGCGGAGCCGTGATGGAGGCCGTTACGCCCCTGGGGGCAGTCCGCCGCGAATGGTCGGCCGTGGACATCGGCGCCTTGGCCGATATCGGCTACATGCGCATCTCGGACGACCTCACCGGCGGCTGGGAAGGCGGCATGGGCTGCGCGGGCAATGGCGCCATGGACGCATGGACCTCCTTCCAGAACGCCCTGCACGAAATCCTTCTAACGCTGGGCCTGTTCATGGTCATGGCGGGACACCGTTTCCTGAACGCCGGACGAAAATCAAAAACCGGCATGGTTCGCTGATCGCGGCATTCGCTCGTTCGGAACGGATACAGAGGATCATGGGCCTCCAAAACAGTGCTCAACGAACCAAGCCGCGAGAAGATCTTTTTTCAGAAGAAATTTTCCGATCAGACTTATTTTGGACAGTTCTGACATGAGAATTTAGGTTTGGAATCGCCTGGCCCGAACATCCGTGCCCTGTTTTCCATCCGCGTATATCGGCGCCATCGGTGGATCGTGTGATTTTCCGCGGATGACACCGATACACGCCGATATCGAAAAGACGAACGGGATAACGAGGTAAAACATGACGTCTTGCGCTTGAGAGTACCGAGTTCTTGAGGCAAAAGAATGAAAATTTCCACGAAGATAGGCATTTCCGGCCGATTTCATGTCGGATCAGGCAACGAGCTCTTGTATTGAAATTGAAAATAGCCGCTTTGTAGCGCCGATTTCCAAATCGGCATGTCGTGTTTCTGCAAGCTGATTTCCAAATCGGCGTTACATTCCGAGACCTTTACGACTCCGAGAACACAGTACTCTCAAGTTTTGTAGAGCAATGATCTTTTTTCGTTTCTTAAATCTGGTTTCCAAAAAAACAAGAACGTCGTGGGCCATTTGCGTAACCAATCGAAGTTTCGGGATTGATCGAGCGCGAAAACCACGGGGGTTCGAGAGCGATTACGATTACGAGTACGAGTACGAGCATGAGCACGAAGAGGAATTGGGTTTCTGGCGCCTACCCGCGTGAGTTGGAAAATGTTTGTATGACACCGTGGCGGCCCATCAGGATTTCAATCCATGAAATGCCGATCATGCCACAACAGAATTGATGCGGATTGGCTGTTTTGCCCCGCGTGCGGCGAACAGACCTCTGTCGAGGCGAATACTCCTTCGCCGGCGGGCGAATCGCGTGAAACGATTGAAAAACTTCGCGCGACCATTGATGCCGACATCGCCCTATGCCGTCATGGCGCCGCCTCCGATGAATCCATTGACGCTTTTATCAGACGCACGGACGAAACACGATTCGAGAATTGGCGGCGGGCGGCTGAAAGGGGCTGGCCCGAAGCACAATGGCTGTTGAGCAGATGCCATGGAGTGGGAGCGATTGTTTCCCGCGATCCCGACGAGGCAGAGCGGTGGTGCAGAATGGCCGCGTACCAGGGTGAACCACTGGCGCTGTGCGACATGGCCACACGATTCGCGGCGGGTTTCGGCGTCGAATGCGATATGGATATGGCCATGCGTTTGTATCGCAGGGCCGCGAAAGCCGGGCTGGCGCGCGCGCAATATCGCCTGGCCGAGTGCTGCCTGCTCGGCAACGGAACCGAGTACAATACGGCGGAAGCGGTCCAATGGCTTCGCGCGGCGCGGGACGGGGGATTGCCCGAAGCCGGGACGCTCCTCGTCCAGTGCTGCATTGCGGAAGGGCCGGAAATCCTGCCCGGTAAAGAGGGCGTGGATCTACTCCGTAAAACCGCGGAAGATGGAAATGCAAAAGCCGCACAACGTCTTGCGCAATGGTATGCCCATAGCGAAGGGGTTGTTCGTAACCGTTCGGACGCGCTGAAGTGGTATCGCAAAGCCATTGAATGGTATTCGGATCGTCCCGATACCCAACACGACAGGTTTCAATGCCACATGGCAATGGCCCATCTCGGCGACGCCGAATCCCAGTTTTTCCTCGCCGAATGCCATGCCAAAGGCGACGGCGTGCCGCAAAACCAGGCGGAAACCGTCAGATGGTACGAACAGGCCGTCGAAAACGGCCTGGACAAAGCCCGCGCGCCTCTCGCGGAAGCCTATGTCAATCTGGCCGATTTACTTGTAAAAAGCGACGATAGGGACGGATTTTCGGAAGCATTCGCTTTGCTCCGCAAAGCGGCGGCCATGGGCAATGGAAAAGCCTGTTTGCGAATCGCCGAGATTCATCTTTCCGGCAACCACGCCTCACGAGACAGGGCCGAAGCGGTCAAATGGCTTCGCCAAGGGGCGGATTTCGGAGATCCGCTTGCGCAATTCCGGCTTGGTCTGTTGTACGCCGCCGGAGATGGCGTGGCAAAAGACAGCACGGAGGCCCTTGGCTGGTTTCACCGTGCGGCCGATGCCGGCTTCGCGCCGGCCCAGTTCAAACTCGGCCAGTATTATGCCAAGGCAGATGAAACCGCCAAGGATCCGGTCCGGGCGGCGCAGTATCTCGCCAAGGCTACCGAACAAGGATACGTCCGCGCCCAACGCCAGTTGGGTATATGTTATTTTTACGGCAACGGCGTGGCCAAGGATGTGGATGCCGCCATAGAGTGGTTCTACAAGGCCGCCAAGGCCGGTGACGCCGACGCCAGGGACTGGTTGGAAAAACACGCTTTCCTCGCAAGGCGCTAGAATACACGGCAAGGGACTGATATAGTGCCGTTTTCGGTTGCTGTGTCAAATGGAAAAACCGTGGACAAACCGTTTCAACTCTTGATCAAGCCGGTGGGCGCGGATTGCAATCTGCGTTGCGCGTATTGTTTCTATCTGCCCACGGCCCACCTATATCCCGGCGAAACGCCGAAACGGATGCCGGACGACATTCTGGAAACCATCACGGGCGGTTTGCTTGAACACCGGTTTCCACAGACGGTCTTCGCCTGGCAGGGCGGCGAGCCGACGTTGGCGGGCCTCGATTTTTTCCGGCGGGTGGTGGCCTGCGAACAACGGCTTGGAAAAGGGGGGCAGTCCGTCGGAAACACGCTGCAAACCAACGGCGTGCTGCTCGACGATGAATGGTGCCGTTTCCTGCATCAATACCGTTTTTTGATTGGACTGAGTTTGGACGGCCCGAAGGAAATCCACGACTTGCACCGCCGCGCGCCGGGCGGACGCAGCGCATGGGAACTCGTGATGGATGCGGCGCGCCTGATGGACAAACACGAGGTCCTGTACAACATCCTCTGCGTGATCCATCGCGACAACGCAGGCATGGGCGCGGACCTTGCCCGGTGGTTCGTCCAGCAGGGATTCCGCCACCTGCAATTCATTCCGTGCGTCGAGCCGGGCCAGCCCCTGAACGTTACGCCGGAAGCCTACGGCGCGTTTTTGTGCGACGTGTTCGACTACTGGATCAGGGAAGGCGTCGAGCGCGTGTCCATTCGCGATTTCGAGGCGCTGATCGCGGCGTGCATCAATCATCCCGCCGGCCTGTGCACCTACGGCCGCAGATGCAACCATTACCTCGTCATCGAACACAACGGCGACGTGTACCCGTGCGATTTTTTTGTGCGCGAGGAATGGCGCCTCGGCAACGTCATGGAGCATCCCCTCGAATGGTTCATGCGATGCGAAACGCACAAGCGATTCGCGAAACTCAAGCACAACGTGCCCGCGTGCGCGGGGTGTCCGTGGCGCGGCCTCTGCAACGGCGGCTGCATCAAGGACCGGATGGCGGGCCAGGGCGTATCGTCGCCCAGCCCGTTGTGCCCGGCCTACAAGATGTTTTTCCGCCACGCGGAACCCCGGTTGCGCGAATTGGCCCGCCGCGTGGCAAGACGGCAGCAGCGACATCCGGCGTCCCCCTCGCAATAGCCGCCCCGCGCCGTTTCGATAAGCCGTTTTCGGCAGGTTGATGCAATTCCCGGACAGGCATAGAATGATTGCGATGATCGGGACGCATATAACAGTCCGCGGAGAGGATCCGACATGAAACAGGCAATGCTTGTATTCGCAATGGTCTTCGTTTGCATGGCGGTGGCGGGATGTCCGCCGCCGGCAACGGGCACGGGGGCGCTGATGGTTACGATTCAGCCCGCCGGCGCGCGGGCGGCGGGCGCGCAATGGCAGGTGGACGGCGGCGCGTGGCAGGACAGCGGCGCGACACTGACCGGGCTGTCGGCGGGTGTTCATACCTTGTCGTTTATGAGCATCGCCGGTTGGCAGGCTCCGGGCAATACGGCCGTGACCGTTGTCGGGGGACAAACCGTGCAGTTCGAAGGGATTTATTCGCTGCTCGCGGAAACCGGATCGCTCGCGGTCTCGATTGCGCCGGAAGGGGCGCGGGCGGCGGGCGCGCAATGGCGCGTGGACGGCGGCGCGTGGCAAAACAGCGGCGCGACGCTGACCGGGTTGTCCGTCGGCGCGCACGTCGTGTCGTTCAAGGCGGTCGCCGGATGGATCGCGCCCGGCAATCAGACCGTCCAGATTGCCGCGAGCCTTGTCACCAACGCCATGGGCACGTACACGCTCGTGGCCGAGACCGGTTCGCTGACGGTCGTTCTCCAGCCGGACCTGGCGGTTTCAGCGGGCGCGCAATGGGCCGTGGACGGCGGGGCGTGGCAGAATAGCGGGGTCACATTGACGGGCCTGTCCGTCGGCGCGCACGCGGTGTCGTTCAAGGACATCGCGGGCTGGACGCGCCCCGGCGAGCAGAATGTCAACATCTTGGCGAGTCAGACCACGTCCGTCACCGGCGCCTACACGGCGGTCGCGCAGACCGGTGGCGTGACCGTGGTCATCGAACCGCAGGCCGCGCGCGATCTGGGCGCGCAATGGCGCGTGGACGGCGGCGGCTGGCAAGACAGCGGCGCGGTGCTGGCCGGTCTGGCGGCCGGATCGCATACCCTTTCTTTCAGCGATGTCGCGGGATGGGTAAAGCCGGCCAACATGTCCGTCAACGTCGTGGCGAACCAGACGCTGACCTTTACCGGCGCATATGTGTCGGCGGCGGAGACGGGTTCGCTGATCGTGACGATTTCCCCCGAAAGCGCACGAACAGCCGGCGCGCAATGGCAAGTGGACGGCGGCGCGTGGCAGGACGGCGGCGCGACGGTCGCCGGGCTGAGCGTCGGTTCGCATCTGGTTTCGTTCCGGGAAGTGCAGGATTGGACCAAGCCCGCCGACCGGACCGTGGACATCGTCGCCACGCAAACAACCACGTTGGACGTAACATACACGGCGTTGGTCCAGACCGGCTCGCTCACCGTGACCATCGAACCGCAGGCCGCCCGCGAGGCCGGCGCGCAATGGCGCGTGGACGCCGGGACATGGCATGCCGGCGGCGAATCCGTTTCCGGCATTCCAGTGGGCGATCACACCGTCTCGTTCAATGTGGTCGCGGCCTGGATCAAGCCCGTCAGCCAAACGGTTGCCGTTTCAGCGGACACGCCCGCCTCCGCGTCCGGCACGTACACCCGGCAACTCGCTTCCGCGGGCATGGTCGTGCTCGCCTACAACGATCTCGGTATGCACTGCATGAACCAGGATTTCTCCGACTTCATGATCCTGCCGCCCTACAACACACTGCATGCGCAGGTAATCGATCGCAGCGGCGAGGAGCCGCATATCGTCCAGAGCGGCATCGCCGTCAGTTACACGTTCCCCTCGAATACGACGTCCGTGGGCAAGACGAACTTCTGGGAATACGCGAAAACCCTGTTCGGCCTCACGTCGCCCCTTGCGCCCGACACCGGCCTGACCGGCAACAAATTGTCCGGCCTGATGGTCTCGCAGAAACCGTTCGGTCGCACCGACTGGGCCGTGACCGGCATCCCCATCACGCCGCTCGACGACGACGGATCGGAAAACCCGTATCCGCTGGCGGTCGTGACTGTCACGTTCGGCGGCCAGCCGCTCGTGCAGACGCAGGCCGTCGCGCCGGTCTCGTGGGAAATCAGTTGCGATCTCTGTCACCGGGGCACGAGCGGCGTTTCGACGGGCACGATGATTCTCCGTTCGCACGACCGCCTGCACGGAACCACTCTCGAAAAGCACAAGCCGGTCACGTGCGGCGCGTGCCACGCGCAACCGGCGCTCGGCATGCCCGGCATCGCGGGACGTCCAAACCTTTCGAGCGCCATGCACGCCGCCCATGCGCCGCGCATGTTCATGGCGGGTCTCGAAGTGGATTGTTACGCCTGCCACCCCGGCGTCCGCACACAATGCTTGCGCGACGTGCATTACAGCCTCGGCTTCACGTGCGTGACGTGCCACGGCGGCATGACCGATGTGGCCGATCCGGACCGCGTGCCATGGCAGACCGAGCCGCGCTGCGACGACTGCCACCCGCTGTATCCGCGGATCGGCGTGGAATACGAACAGCCCAACACACTCTACCGCAATTCCAAAGGCCATCACGGGGTTCACTGCGCGGCCTGCCACGGAAGCCCGCACGCGATTACGCCCACCGTGAAAACCGAGGACAACATCCAAGCCATCGCCGTGCAGGGTCATGCGGGAAAGATTGACGCGTGCCCCGTCTGCCATTCCAAAACGCCCGGCGACGATCCCTTCGACCATCGTTATTCGCCGGATGATTGATCGCGGAAAAGCGCGGAAGCATCGGAAATGCGGGGTTCATTCCTCCCGCGCGCGGCCGTAGGTCCTGGCAAACGCCAGAAACGGCGGCGCGAGATCCATTCGGGCCAACTCGCGGACATCGGCCCACGTAAAATCGTCGTGTTCGGCGCTCAGTCGGACCGGACCGGATCCCGCCCGAGCCTCCATGACCAGATAGGCAATGATGCGATCCGGCAGTTCCGATTGGGCGGCGCCCACGACCCGTTCGACGGAAACGGCAAGCCCCGTTTCTTCGGCCACTTCGCGGCACAAGGCCCGGTCCACGGATTCGCCCGGATCCAACTTGCCGCCGGGAAGGTCCCACTTGCCCGCGTTGCCCTGGCTGGCCGCGGAACGTCTCAACAGCAGGCAGCGACCGTTTGCGTCGCGGACCAGCGCCTTGACGGACAACGAAAACGGCTTGTTTCCCATGCTTCCGTTCCTTTAGCGCTGCGGCTCGACGATGACTTTGAGCGAATCGCCGCCGGCGGCGACGAGTTGGAATCCCATGCCTGTCTCCGCGAGGCCGATCCGGTGCGTAATCATATCCGCGACGGGTAAACGTCTTGCGCGCAACAGTTGGATCGCAACTTCGGCATCGTAGGGACTGTTGGCGTAACTAGGCATGACGGTAATGCCGTTGCGCCAGAAATCGTTGATGGGGATGGGCAGTTCGACGCCCGGATCGCTCGTCGCGAAACAGAGGACCGTCCCGCCGCGGTCCACGGACCGCAACGCCTGCCTGAACGCGACCATGGCCCCCGTGCAGACAATCACGAGATCGGCCAGGCGTCCGCCGTTCGCGCCGCGCACGCGGGCCGGCACATCCTCCCGCGCGTCAATCGCCACGTCCGCGCCGAAGCTCCGCGCCCGGTCAAGGCGATACGCGCTGATGTCCGTGGCGATGAGGCGCCCGGCGCCCATCGCGCGCGCAAGCATGATGTGCAGCATGCCCGAAATGCCCGCGCCCATGACCGCGACCGTCTGACCGGGGCGGAACCGCGCGAGGCGTTGTCCGCGGACAACACATGCCAGCGGCTCGATGAATGCGCCCTCCTCGAAGGACACCTCTTCGGGCAGGAGGAACGTGCCCCGGTCCACGTTGATTTGCGGCGCGCGCAGGTATTCGGCGAACCCGCCCGGATCGAAATTCGTCGTGTGCAGCGTTTCGCACACCGTGTGGTTGCCGTGTAAACAATACCAGCACGTGTTGCACGGCACATGGTGCGACACGAACACGCGGTCGCCGGCCTTGAAGCGCGTCACGCCCGCGCCCGTTTCAACGATTTCGCCCGTGATTTCGTGGCCGAGCACTTTCGGCGCTTTCTTGACGCGGTACCATTCGAGGACGTCGCTGCCGCAGATGCCGCTTGCAATCACCTTGACGAGCAATTCGCCCGCGCCGATTTTCGGAACCGGCATCTCCTCGATCCGAATGTCGTGGTTGTTGTAATACATTGCGACGCGCATGATCGTCATCCTTCCGGCCGCACGATGCAATAGCCCTTTTCAATCAGCCAATGATGAAACTCGTAGGTCGTGTGAATGCAGTGATGGACGCAAATGTCGCGCACCATGTCATGGCCGCCGGATCCCGGCTCCTGCCGGTCCAGCAGCGACTGGACCGGACATTGCATGTCCTTGCAGTATTCGCGGCGCTTGTAGTCAACATATCCCGGCAACGGCATTTTTCTTCTCCTCAGTGCAATCCGGTTGCCATAATAACAAGCACGCGGCGCGGAAGCGAAAGGCGCGCCACGCATCACGGACCGCATCAAAAAATCCCTTGGCCGCGAAAAACGGAACAGGCTGTCCGCGAGTCAAGGGGAGGCGCCGGGGCGTCCCAAGCACGAACATTCGGGGCGCACCCTCACAGATAACCGTTGGCGCGGAGGGCTTCCTTGTCCTGTTCGGCCAGTTCGGGGGCCAGCGGGCCGGCGGGCGGGCCGGAACCGGAAGCCGCCGACAGGGGCTTGATGGCGGCGAGGCGCGCGAGCATGTCCCTTGCCCGATCGGGCGAATCGGCCATTCGGTTGTTCGCCTCCGCCGGATCCTCCAGGACGTGATACATCTCGTGCCGGTCGTCGGAAGAATGAATGATTTTCCATGGAAATTCGTAGTAGGCCGTGCGTATGCGCTTGAATCGCCTGCCCCAGACGGGGCTTGTGACGTCCCATGGCCGCGAATAGCGCAGTTCCGCCAGGAGCGGCGCGTCCGACTCCAAATCCGGGGCGCGGGACGCCTGCCCGATCCCCGCGGCGTTCCGCATCGTGCCGTAAAGCTGGATCAGAGAGACCGGCTTGTCGCTCCACCGGCCTTGGCGCTGCCCGGGCGCTTTGACGAGCAACGGCACGTGCAGGACCTCCTCGTACAAATCCTTGGAATGTTGAGCCAGGAGGTGTTCGCCGAGAAATTCGCCGTGATCCGATGTGACAATAAGGAGGGAATTGTCGTAGACCCCCTGTTTTTTGAATTCGTCAATCATCAGCCCCATGGCATAATCCGCGTTGGCGATCCCCATGTCGTATTGCGCGGTGACGTCCCGCACGAGTTGTTCGTCGGCCGGTTTTTCACCCGGCAGGACGGCTTCGAGGAGTTTGTTGATCAGGCCGGTATCCTGCGGGACTGGTTCGTCGAACGCGCCCGGACACGGCTTCGTGTTGTACCGGAAATGGGCGTCCATGACATTCACGAACAGGAAAAACGGCCCGTTTTTCCGGGCGCGCAGCCATGCGGCAACCGGTTCGACCATTTCGACGCCGGGCCTCCGCTGGACGTCGTACACATTGAATCCCTGCGTGAAATTCCAGCGCATGCTCATGTAGGCGGTGTTTGCGGTAAAGGCGGCCGTGACGTATCCGGCCTCGCGCAGCGTTTCGGCCAGCATGACTTCCGAATCCGGCACGGGCGGCTCGACGACTTCGATTTCGCCGTTGGCGTTCGTGCGAAGGCTGGCGTCAATGCCGTGCTGAAACGTATGCCGCCCCGTGAACAGGGTGGCGTGCGACGGAAGCGTCCATGGGGCGGTCGCATAGGCGTGGCGATAGGCCGTGGAGACTTGCGCGAACGCGTCCACGCGGGGCGACGTGCGCCGCTTGTAACCCCAACAGCCCAAGTGGTCCGCGCGCACCGTGTCGAGGACAATCAGGATCACGTTGGGCGGCCCCTGTTTTTTTTCACGGCATCCGGCGCCGCCGATCGCCAGTCCCGCCGCGCCCAAGGCAGAGAGACAGAACGTCCGGCGGTTCAGAAGACCCCGGCGGGAATGCGCTGCGGATCGGGATTTTTCAATCGCTCGTTTCACCGCTTCCATTTCCTCTTTTCATAAAACAGCGAATTATTCTATATGATCCGGATGTCCGTTGACACGTTACACGGGGCGTGGCACAATGAACGGACATGATCGCGGGCGGTAACCGGTCGTTTGCAGCGCCCGCGTTCGGCCAATCGTGTCAGGGAAAGGCGCCGGTCTTGATTTCACGCGACAGGATATTGCAAGCGTTTGCGATTGTGCTGGGAGGCGTTGCGGCCGCAGCCGAATCGCCTGTGTTTGTGCCGCACGAGCCGGGTTTCCGCGCATTCATGCTGCACGACCTCGGCGTCGCGGATTTCAACGGCGACGGCAATCTGGACATCTTCACCACGAACTGTTTCTCGCCGCCGAATCTTGTCGCCGGCGACGGGCGCGGCGGCTTTCAGCAGGCGCGGACGAAGATGGGCCTTGACTTGACCCCGGACATTCCCGGATTCGGCGCATGCGAAACGCCGCCCGTCATGGACAAGCCCGGACTCTACCTCTATGTCGAAAAGCGTTATGTCTGCATTCAGTCGCACAACGCCGCCGGACTCGCGCCGATGCGCGGTTCGGTGCGGACCATCTGCCGCGAAAACCTGACGGAAGTCCGGGACGCGGAAGTCCATGTGGACCGTCGTCTCGAATCGTCGGGCATCGTTTCCCGCACGATTTCGTTTTCCTGCGGCGAAAACGGGTTGATCCGCTTCAGGCCCGAGCCGCATCTCATCGATCCCATGACGATCACGCTGGACGAATCCGTCCCGCTCGACCAAGTGTTCATGGGGCCGGAACGCGTTCCGCCGCCGTCGCGCCGGTTCGATGTCTTCTTTCAAGACCCGCACAGCATGGCATGGGCGGACATCAACGCCGACGGACGCCCCGACGTGTTCATCGGGCGCGGCGCGATGCTGTCGGATCCCGGCCTCGATGCGCGCATCGCCGAACTGCAGGACCGGCTGCTGCTGGCCGCGGATAGCCGGTTCGACGACGTCATCGCGTCTTCCGGCATCCGGAAAAACGGCTGCCCGAACCGCAAATCCTGCTGGGTGGACGCCAACGGCGACGGCTTGCTGGATCTGTTTTACACGGGCGCGCGGGGCGCCCGGAGCGCATTGTATGTGCGCAGGCAGATGACGCCGCCGCTGTTCGAGGAACGGGCGGGCGCGTTCGGCGTGGACAATCTGCCGCACGGGGGCTTCTGTTGGCGCGACCTGGACCATGACGGGCGCGCGGATCTTGCCGCCGGCATGGACGATCATCTCGTCATTTTCTGGGGCGGTGATCCCTCCTCGCCCCGCATGGCGCGAACCCCCATCGCAACAACCGCCGGGGCGCCCTATGAAATTCTGGCGTCCGATTACAACCGCGACGGCATGGCCGATCTTCTATGCGTCTTTCTACGGCCCGAGCCGGCCCTGATGCTGTTGACCAACAAGGGCGGACGGACGTTCGAGCGGGCCGACATGGCCGCCTTGGGATTGCCCGAACGGGGCATGGCCGCGGCTTGGTGCGATTACGACAACGATGGGTTGCAGGACCTTGCCGTCCTCCCCGGGGATCTGTACCGCCAAATCCGGCCCGGGCGTTTCGAGGCTGCGGGATTGCTGGCCGGCCTCTTTCGCGATACCCCGACGCCGCCCGACCGCGCATGGATTTCATGGTTCGACATGGACAACAACGGCACGCGGGACCTGCTGGCCGCGGTGCGCTTGACGGGGGATCGCGTGGAACCGCCGGGCGTGGTTCCCGATCCCTATGTTTGCCAACTTGTGCTGTTAAGAAACACCCTCTCGGACAATCGGTGGATCGAGATCGATCTCACGGGCCCGGACGGCAACCGTCCGGCCATCGGCGCCCGAGTCACCGTCCATGCCGGCGCTTTGCGCCAGACGCAGGACGTGGGGGAACACGAGGGTTCGGAAAACTCGCAGGGACATTACCGTCTTTACTTTGGACTGGGCGCCGCTGCAATCGTTGACGCAATTGACGTCCAATGGCCGGATGGATCCCACAAGGCCCTTGCGAACGTCGAGGCCGGGCAGGTGTTGCGCATCGCCTATTGACGCCGGGCAGGTTCACTGCGCGCCGAAGGCGTCCTTGAACAGCGTAATCCGGGGTCGCCCCGTTTCAGGAATGACCACCGAAACGATGTCGAAGCGATAATACATGCCGGGATTGTTCTCCCGGGCGGCATACCGCCGCGCCGCGGAGGCCAGTTTCCGCCGCTTGATCGGGCCGACGTTCTGCTCCGGCGGGGCCAGCGCATCGCTTCTTCGCGTTTTCACCTCGACGAAGACCGTCGTGTCGCCGTCGCGCGCGATGATATCCACTTCGTACCGCCCGATATGCACATTGCGGCCCAATATCGCGTATCCGGCCCCGCGAAGCCATCGGGCCGCCAAATCTTCCCCCTGCCGGCCCAACGGACGCGGCGCGCGGTCGAAAAACGGAATCAGGCGGCTCAACCAGCGGGGCATGGCGAAAAACTCGCCGCGTCAATCAAAGTGACGGTGAAAATAGGTGGGATTGTCAATGCACTTGAGGTCTATCTTGAGAAAACGCTCAAACTCTTTTTGGGTAATCGGACGATCCGTGGCGGGATGGTCGGGCGCGAATTCAGGCGGCGGAACGTCCGTCAAATCTTCGGTTCCCATGGACAAAGGATGGCTGATTCCCAAGAACCCCGATTTGAGGAACTCCTCGAGAAACGGCTCCACGATATCGGCCAGATGCGCCTTCCGTTCTTCCCGGGTTCCGGAAATCAGAATTTGCCGGTTGACGGCAATGACCTTCCCATGAAACAGCACCATGAGTTCCTGGCATTCGGGACATCCCATGACGACGGCCATGTCGCGCGGGGGATTGGGATGAAATGTCTGCTCGGCCCGGCAATGCGGACAAACCACTTTTTTCATAGCGTCTCCATCCGGCCAACTCGAAAAGGATTAGCACATGAAGTATGATAATTTTAGTGGATAGCCGCGAGCACTGTCAAATAATGCGAATTCACGATCGGCTTGATACATCGTGCATGCAGTGGTAAGATGAATGCGACACGCAACACGGGTTCAGGATACGCCCGATGCTCGGATGGGGCCGCGAAAAAAAAGAAACGCATGAGCCGGAACGGAAGCCCGTCATGCCGGAAAGCCGGGCCATGCCGCCGCCGGCGGCTGCGACCGCGCCGTCTCCGGCCATCCCCTCGCAACCTTCCCCGCCTACGAAAACCCTCGAGGACCTGTTGCTCGAAACGGGCACCATCTCCGAGGAACAACTGCAAAAAGCCAAGGAAAAACAGGCGCGGGAGGGCGGTTTCTTGGGCCAGATTCTTGTGGACATGCAGTGCATCGGGGACGATTCGCTCACCTCGTTTCTCGCCAAGCATTGCCGCATTCCGCATCTGAGCCTGCTGGACTATCTCATTGACGAGAACTTGTTGAAACTGGTGCCGAAGGATATCTGCGAGAAATATTGCGTGCTGCCCATAGACCGGCTGGGACGCAACCTGACGGTCGCCATGGTCAATCCGCTCGACGCCAAGGCCCTCGAAGCGGTACGGAAGGCGTGCCCCGATTTGCGCATCAAGCCCATTTTGTGCGCGTACAATCATTACCAGACCGTGTCCCAAAAATTGTTCAACCCGGAAGCCCGGAAATCGTCTTCTCTTTCGATGACCAGCCTTGGCCTGTTGTCGCCGAAAGCCAAGACTGAAAAACCGCCCGCGATATCCGAACCGGAGCCGCCGCCGGCGCTCGAACCGGCGGCTGAACCGGAGTCCAAGCCGGAACCTGTACCCCTTCAGCCTCCATCTCCGTCTCTGCGGGAAACCACAACGGCGCCGCCGACGCCGACGCCCGTTGAAGCCAAGCCGCTGATGGACAGCGACATGCTGTTGGACACGCTTTTTGGCCAAGCGCCCGCCGTTTCAATGAATAGACCGCCTTCCCCGGCGCCCGTCGCGCCCGTTGCGGCCACCGCCCCCGCCGCGCCGGCGATGTCATCCACCAACATGGATTCATCGCTGATTATCCGCGAGATGTTGTCGGTCATGCAGGACAGCATGTACGACACGTATGCCGTGCTGGCGCGCCGGATGGACCTGTTTCACGGCCTGGCCGCCGCGGATGTCGCGAAGATTTTCGCCAAGGGCGTCACGCGTGAATTCGAGACCGGCGAAGTCATCTTTCGCAAAGGCGACGCAGGCGCCGAGTTGTACGTCATCCTGAGCGGCAAGGTCGAGATTCGCGATAACGGCCGTGTGCTGGCCCTGCTCGACAAGGGCGATATGTTCGGGGAAATGGCGTTGGGCGGCGATCAGACGCGCAGCGCCACCGCCACGGCCGCCGATACGACCAGCGCGCTGGTGTTGAGCAACGACATCATCCACAACGTCCTCGGCAAAGAGGCCGCCCTGCGCATTCTCGAAAATATCGTGATTACGCTCAGCGCGCGCTTGCGGGCCGCCAATGAGCGGATTGCCCACTCGGAAGCCGGCGGCGCGTGAAGCATGCCCGGGCTACCCGCCCGTCCGGTCTTATCCTTCCAGGCGGGCGGAGATCGTATAAAATTCTATGCGCCGTCGAAACATAACGCCGAATTCCAATATGGTTGGGCCAACAATGCCTGTGCTGATTCGGAATTCGGCGTTGCCGTTCGATCTGTAGTTATTCACCTGATCTGACTGGACGGAGTGGACTACGCCCGGCAAGCAAAATGCATTTGGGGCTATCTCGTCCATGAAATTAGCCAATCATTTCCGTTTCTACCGGCAAGGCGGGTCCAGACCCCGACAGGGCTAACCTCAATCGGGGCACGGAAACCCAAAACCGGGTCTGCCCGCTCTTCCCCGGATGATCGACAGGAATGTTTTTCAAGTCGCCACTGTTTACCAGTCAAGACGTTGTTGGAAACGGAGGCATTATGGAGCCGTACTTGCTTCTTTCCGACAGCGCCAAATGAGTGAAGAGCATGGGAAAAAACACCACGATGCGTGGTTCAAGCGAAGGAGCGAACACATGAAACAAATTCAATGGGCGGTGATCGTTGTTGTAATCGTGGCGATGTTCATGAGCCTGAGCGCGTTTGCCTCGTGCGGCAACTGTCCGGGCGACAAGGACGCCAAGGCTGGCGCGGCTGCATGCGCGAAGGACGGCAAGGCGGCCTGCGACGCCAAGGACGCAAAGGACTGTTGCCCCGCCAAAGACGGCAAAAAGTGTTGCGACGGCAAGGACGCAAAATGCTGTCCGCCCGAAAAGAACGACCAAAAATGCAAGAAGGCGAAATAACGGATTCCGCCTTTCGACACATTGGGTGAGTGCCCTGGACTTGAGCGAGGGCTGCAAACCCCGCGCCCCCATTTTCGGCGCGGGGTTTTACATTTCCTCAATCTGACGCTGTTCGAGCGCACGGATGCGGTCGCGGTATTCGGCGGCCTTCTCGAATTCCATTTTTGCGGCGGCTTCGCGCATTTGATGGCGGAGTTTGCCAATCGTTTTGGCCAGATCGTGGGTGGGAATGTAGGCGTCGTCGTCTTCCGCCGCTATTCGCACGGTGACATAGTCGCGCTCACAGATGTTCGCCAGCAGGTCCGGGATGGCCTTCTGGATGGATCGCGGCGTGATCTTGTGTTTTTTATTGTACTGGATCTGTTTTTTCCGGCGGCGGTTCATCTCACGCAGCGCGCGATCCATCGAACCGGTTATTTTGTCCGCATACATGATCACGCGCCCGCCCAGATGCCGCGCGGCGCGTCCACAGGTCTGCACGAGGCTCGTTTCGGACCGCAGATAGCCTTCCTTGTCGGCATCGAGAATCGCAACGAGCGCCACTTCCGGAATGTCGAGTCCCTCGCGCAACAGATTGATGCCCACGAGCACGTCATAGTCGCCTTTTCGCAAAGCGCGCACGAGTTCGATTCGTTCGAGCGTCTCCACGTCGGAGTGCATGTAGCGCACGCGCACACCGAGGTCCGAATAATAGTCCGTCAGGTCTTCAGCCATGCGCTTGGTCAGAGTCGTGACCAGCACGCGCTCGCCCCGTTTCGCGCATCGCCGGATTTCGTCGAGCAGATCGTCCACTTGGGTCGCGGCGGGCCGGACTTCGACTTCGGGATCGGTCAGGCCCGTGGGTCGCACGACTTGTTCGACGACAACGCCCTCGCTTTTACGGAGTTCGTATTCGGCGGGCGTCGCGCTGACGTAGATGCACTGGTTGACGCGCGCTTCGAATTCGGCAAAGGTCAGCGGCCGGTTGTCCACCGCCGACGGCAGCCGGAATCCGTATTCGACGAGTTTGTCCTTGCGCGAACGGTCGCCGCGATACATGCCGTTGAGTTGCGGAATGGACATGTGGCTTTCATCAATGATGATGATTGCGTCATCCGGAAAATAATCGAGCAGGGTGTAGGGCGGCTCGCCGGGACGCCGCCCGTCGAGATGGCGCGAATAGTTTTCGATGCCGCTGCAATAGCCGATTTCCTTCATCATTTCGAGGTCGTAGCGGGTGCGCTGATCGAGGCGCTGCGCTTCGAGCAGACGGTTCGCCCCCTTCAGTTCCGCGAGGCGCTCGTCCAGTTCAGCGCGGATGGTGCGCAGCGCGCGTTCCATGATGTCGGCGGTCGTGGCGTAATGCGTGCCAGGGTAAATCGTGACCATGCGCGGCTTGCGCACGGCCACCCCGCGCAGTGGATCAATTTCCACGAGGTGGTCCACCTGGTCGCCGAAGAATTCCACCCGCACGGCGATATCCGCCTCATACATCGGGAAAATGTCCACGATGTCGCCCCGCACACGAAATGTCCCGCGGTGGAAATCCACATCGTTGCGCGTGTACTGCATCGCGACAAGGCCCGCGATGAGTTTTTCGCGCGGGAGTTCCGCGCCGCGTTCGATCTCGACGCGCAACTGCCGGTACAACTCCGGTGATCCGATGCCGTAAATGCACGACACGCTCGCCACAATCAGGCAATCCCGCCGGCTCAGCAGCGACCGCGTGGCCGAGTGCCGCATCTTGTCTATTTCGTCGTTGATGGACGAATCCTTTTCGATGTACGTGTCGGTCGAGGGAATGTACGCTTCCGGCTGGTAATAGTCGTAGTAACTGACGAAATACTCGACGGCATTGTTCGGAAACAGCGATTTGAACTCGCCGTAAAGTTGCGCCGCGAGGATCTTGTTGTGGGCGAGCACCAGCGCCGGCCGGTTGACCCGCGCGATGACGTTCGCGATGGTAAATGTCTTTCCGGAACCCGTCACGCCCAGCAGCACCTGGTGCCGGCGGCCTTCCCGCAAGCCCTCGACCAGTTCACGAATCGCCTCCGGTTGATCCCCTTCCGGCCGGAACGGGCTGATCAATTCAAAGCGGTCCATGCGACGTTGACCTTGTTTCCCGGCGTGCGATACAACCACATGAGTCCGCCCTCTTTATTTGTGCCCGGGCTTCGGCGTGTCCGGGACGGGATGTACGGCAATGTCCACCACGCCGGGAACCGTTCGGATGACACGCACGACACGGTCCACCACGCCCTTATCCGAAGCGTCGAAAGCCACGTCGAAATTTCGCTGGCCGTTTTCGCCGGGCATGAATTGCGCGTGGGTGATATTGATGTTGAGCGGGGCGATGGCGTTCGTGATGTCGGCCAGCATCGTGGGCCGTGCGCCGGTGGTCACGCGCAGCGACGCATGGACGCGCCGCTCGCCTTCCCACGACGCTTCGATCATGCGGCCGGGATCGCGCCGGGTACGCAGGAAATTGCCGCAATCGGCGCGGTGAATGATGATGCCCGTGCCGCGTGTGGCGTATCCAATCACCTCGTGGCCGGGCATGGGATTGCAGCATTTGGCAAAGGATACGGCCATGTTTTTCGCGCCCTCGACCCGGATCAACTTGCCGCGCGTGGCTTCGTCCACCACGCGGACCGGCGCCTTGGCCACCGCCGGACGCGGCGGAGCCGCCTTGGGTTTTTCCGGTTCAAGCGGTTCGATTTCTCCCATCTCGCGCAGGCGTTGCCGGATCTTCGCGCGGGCGCGCGCGCTGACGACGATATCCAGCCAATCCACATGCGGCGTCTGATTCTTCGATGTCAGAATTTCGACACTGTCGCCGGTTTGCAGCGTATAACTGATGGGCACGATGCGCCCGTTGACCCGCGCGCCGAAACACCGGTGGCCGATGTCCGTGTGGATGCTGTAGGCGAAATCGAGCGGGGTGGCGCCGGCGGGCAACTCCCGGATTTCGCCCTTGGGGGTGAACACGAACACCTCGGACATCTGCACGCCGCGGCGGACGTCGTCGAGGAATTCGTCGGCGGCATCCTCTTCCCGGAGCGACTCGAACATTTGCTTGAGCCACTTGAGGTCTTCCTCCATGCGCGTGTCGGAAAACGCATACCCTTCCTTGTATTTCCAATGCGCGGCGATGCCTTCCTGGGCCGTGCGATCCATCTCTTCCGTGCGAATCTGGATTTCGAGCGGCATGCCGTCCTCGCACATGATGGACGAGTGAATGGACTGGTATCCGTTGGCCTTCGCCATCGCGATATAATCCTTGAAACCGCCCGCGATCGGCGTCCACAGGCGGTGAACCACGCCGAGCGCCTCGTAGCATTCCGATTCCCGCGTCGTAATGATTCGGATGGCCTGGATGTCCCGGATTTCGTCGAAATCCTTGCCTTGTCGGAGCATTTTTCGGTAAATGCTGTACAGGTGCTTTGGTCGGCCGATGACCTGCGCGGCGATTCCTTCCGCGGCCAGTTGCCGCGACAAGAATTCGATGGTTTTTCCGAGCCATTCCTCGCGTTCGCGTCGTTTCATGGCCACCCGCGCCGCAACTTCCTTGTATTCGGTCGGATACAGCCGGTGAAAGGCATGATCTTCCAGTTCCCATTTCCAGCGGGCGATGCCGAGCCGGTGCGCGAGCGGCGCGTAGATGTCCATCGTCTCGCGCGAGATACGTTCGATTTTGTCCGGTGGGAGGAATTCGATGGTGCGCATGTTGTGCAGCCGGTCGGCCAGTTTGATAAGCAGCACGCGAACGTCGCGCACCGTGGCCACGAGCATCTTGCGGAGGCTGGCCGCCTGCTTTTCCGCGCGCGAGGACACCTGCGGCGCCGGCATCGCGCCGATCTTTGTCACGGCCTCGACGAGCATGGCGACCGTTTCGCCAAACTCGTTTTGAAGGTCCTCGCGTGTAATGGGGGTGTCCTCGACGACGTCATGCAGCAAACCCGCCACAACCGTTATCGTGTCAAGGTTCAGCATGGCCAAAATCCGCGCCACGGCCAGCGGATGCGAAAGATAGGGATCGCCTGAAAGCCGGAACTGCCCCGCATGGGCGCGATCGGCCATGCGGTAGGCGCGCCGGATGATGTCCAAGTCCACGCCGGGAGAATTTTTCCGGATCAGCTTCAGAAGTTTTGTGAATTCAGTCCGCATCATGGCGGCCACAGCCCAGTTTCATAAGGGGTATTATCATAAGGCGGCACGGCCGCGATATCAATGCGGCGCAAGCCCCCATTTGCGCCCCGATCGGGTCAGCCGGCGCCGGCAATCCGCACGGTTGAAACATACGCCGCCTCGAACTCCCACCCGTTTGCATGGTTTTCGATGCGCACCGGCACCGTTTGGCCGGCGTATTTTGAAAGGTCAACCGTCACCGTCTGCCATTTGCCGTGCGAGGCAATTCGTTTTTCGACCGCGAGGGAATCGTTCACGAAAACCTTCAGGACGAAATCGCCTTTCGGATCGGAGGTTACCTCCATTTCAAGCACAGGTTTCTTCGCGGAAGGAACCGCCAGTTCCGCCGTGATGACGGCGGGCGTTTCACGATTCACGGGATGGAGCAGCAGGACGTTGTCGCGCTGAAATTTTCGGTGGATGCCGGGTTGCATGTCCGTTCCGCAGGCCGCGAGACGCCATGCCGGATTCCACGCGGCCATCTCCGCGGGCATAATGGGCACGGACAGGATTTTCATCTGATCGGTCCACTGTTCCAGCGGTTCCGGCGCTTTCGGTTCCTGGCGGTTGATGAGATAGACCCCGTCTTTCACTTCGCCGCCCGCCTGGCGGATGATGGCCTCGGTGAGTTTCCGGCACGCGGGAATCAGCGTCTTGAACGAGTACCCGGTGTGATCGAAACGCGTGTCTTCAATGGCCGCGAAGCCGTCCGTCCAATGCGGATCGAGCGCGGAAAAGCCCTTCATGCAGCACAGCACGCCGGCGGCGTTCGACGGATTGCAGTCGTTGTCCTGGCCGCACCGCACGGCTATTTCGAGGGTTTTCGCCAGATCCCCCCCGCCGTACAACAGCCCCATGACGATATAGGCCCCGTTGAGTTTCGCGTCAATGTTGAAGGGATCGCCGGGCGCGCAGTCCACGTCGTCCTGCCATTTTTCCTCAATCTTGTTCCATGCCGCGAGCCAGTCGCCGGGATGCTCCTTGTGCCATTCGATCACGTCGGCGATGCACTTGTAATACAGGGATTCGGCCGGAATGCAGGCCAGCCCCGCCCGGACGACCTTCTCGACGTCGTTATCCTCGAAATAGGCCTCGGTATACATGCCCGCGACGAACAATCCGCCGTACACGCCGTCGCCGTAATTCATGATGTGCCCGAAAATATTGCCGAGCCGGTTCGATTCCTGCGGCATGCCGGGACAGAGAATGCCGAACAGGTCCGCTTCGATCTGAAAATCAATGTCGTCCGCGTGCCGGTTGTGCTCGAAATGGCCCGACAGCGGCGGCATGATGCCCCGGCGCACGTTGTCGCGTCCGACGCGGTTCGCATGCCAGAGCGGAAACTGCGTGGCGGCGAAATCGGCGCCCGCCTGTTCGTAGGTGGGGTTGAGGCCGTGGGTCTCCAGCGTCTTGAGGAACGTCATTTCGACATAGCAATCGTCCTGTCCGATGGCGCCCCGAATGCGTTCGGGTTTCCAGGGTTCGAGCGGCCCCTCGACCGTTTTCCCGTTCGACTTGAACTCGTAGATGTCGCCGAAGCACACGCCGATCATCTGGCCGACCCAAGCCCCTTTGCATTTGTCGAGATATCGTTCTTGGTCCAAGGCAAACGTATCGCCCGGCGACTGACCCGCCAGGACAAGACCCACGCACACGCCAACAAGCCAGAATTTCATGCTCCATGTCCTTCCCAAGACTTTTTCTGCCGATTGGTGTATCCTAAGGCCGAAAAGCGCCCGGCTTCAAACATCCGCCGGAGCCATTTGGGGAGGGCGAACATGGACCGCTCCACCAAGATACTAATCGCGGCGGCGGCGCTGCTGGCATTGCCGCTGGGCATCGGATTCTACCGGCAGTACGGCCCCTCGCTGCGTCATTCGATGGGGTTCTCGCAGGAGAGCCGGGAACGCGAATCCATCCGCCAGTACATCCAGGACGAGTTCCACGAACATATCCGTGTTCACGACGACATCACGACCACGGAACTCCGTGCGGAGCAGGCCAAGGGCGTTGTGGCCGTTTCGGTCGAACTATCGCCCGCCGAATCGGACGGCGTTCGCTATTACACCGTCAGCGCCACGTTGACGCACAAGGGAATCGTCCGCGGAACAGCCTACGGGACCGTGACCGTCGAACCTTCCCAGGGCGGTCCCCCCACGTTGCATTACGACGTGCGGTTCGACTACGCCAATTGAAGGATTGTCGCCGGCGAAACATGCGCAAGGAATAAATGTCTTTTCGTTTTCTCGAACATACGGCCGACATCCGCGCCGAGTGCGAAGCGCCCACGTTCGAGGGGCTGCTCGAAGAAGCCGCGCGCGCGTTGTATGCCGTCGCGATGGCGAACGTCCGGAACGACGGCGGGGATACGCGCACCGTGGCGCTGGATACACAAAGCAGGGAAGAATGCCTCGTTCGATGGCTTCAGGAGTTGATCTTCCTGCTCGAAACCGAACAATTCGTGGCGGTCCGCTTTGCGTTTACGCGCAAGAACGGGGAATCACTGGTAATCCGCGCTTCGGGTTATCGTTGTACCGGCTCCGAACGCGCCATGGAGGTCAAGAGCGCGACCTACCACGCGCTCGAAATGGAATCCTCGGAATCCGGCTGGATTGCGCGAATCGTTTTCGATGTGTAAACCCGGAGACGGCTCGGAGCGTGTGAAGAAATTCGGAGCGACGGCTTGCGGCGCCGAAGACCGATTCGGCTTGGGTAATGGCCGTTCGGCCGAATCGGAATTCGGCGTTACCTTTTTGGCTGCGCAACTAAACTCACAAGAAACCGGGCGCGCCCGCGCGACAGGATCGCGGCGCCGAAGGCCGTCAACGCGGCGATCAGCGCGCCCAACGCAACCGGACCCGGCGCGGACAAAGCCGGGAGCAGCCAAACCTCAATCTGTATTGTCGCCGAGAAAGTGGCGTTGTTTTCATCCATCGCCGTGCAGGTATAGGATCCCGAATCGCCGACCGAAAGGTTCGTTCGGGTATAGGTGCGATTCGTGGCGTCTTGGATTTTGACGCCGTCCTTGGCCCATTCGTAGGAGACCACGCCGGCGGCGCATTCGACGTCAACGCTGAGTTCCAATGTTTCGCCCACCTGGTAGCGAACGGGGCATTCCAGGAACGTGAAGGACAGGATGCAATGGCAGTCCTGGCCGGCGGGCGGATGTTTCGCGGGATTGAGCGCGTATTCGGCATACTTTTCATGTTTGAGTTCCGGCGGAAACAGCTCGCCCACATATTGATATTCGCATTCGTTGGAAAACCCGTCGCCGTCCGCGTCGCCCATCTTGTCGAAAAATTCGGGCATCCGGGTGTAGTTGGACAGATCCGCGATGGTTCCGTTCAGTATGAACATAAACAACCTGACGAAGCCCGCCGACCCGGTCGCATCCACGAAGTTGGGTTCCGGCGGCGAACCCTGCATGTCGCTGAAGACGGCGTCGCCGTATCCCGCGATCATGTGGCCGAGCAATATCTGCGGCCATCCGTCGGGCAGGCTTCCGAACAGACTGCCGAGGTCGCTCGCCATCTGCGCGGCGTTGGCGTTCAGCGCGGCCAGCACCTTCGCGTGCGACAGCCCGGCGTAGGTGTCGTGCGCAGGAATATCGAGCGCAGTGTTGCGTAGCGCTTCCTCGATGAGCAGAAGGTCGAGGCGGCAATCGCTCCAGCCGTTGCCGGACATGCTGTACTGAAGGGGATCGCGCAAAACCCACGAAATGCCGTTGAGATCGTCCGAACCGGGCAGGAGGTAACTCGCGATCCATGACGGAATGGGAGGCGGCGGGGCGCCGTTGTCCAAAATGGCCTGTTGCGCGTCGCAAAAGCCGTTGATGGGCGCGCTGGTAACGGGATTCGTGCCCCATGGCCATACGGGCGCCTCGAACGCCATGCCACCGCCGGTTGCGCCTGCCGTTGCAAGAAAAAACAGCGCACTAGCCCACACCCGTCTGATTCTCATGGCCATAGCCTCCTGGTTTCCATGGTTCCGCATGCGACCGCAAGAAAATTCCGGTTACTAGCCGTTCGTTTTTTTGAATGGGTGTTCAAGGCTCAAATAAAAAAACATTCCCACTTCGTTATCGCTGGGACCCAGGCCTATCGGGACCGCGATTCCCGGCACAATCTGCAATCCCGACTTGCAGTTGACGGCAAACCGAAACCCCGGACTGAGGAAAAACGCATCCGATCGTTCCGTTTCCCCGTTTTCCCGCACGGATTCATTCGAGAACCACACGGATTCCAGCATCAGATCGAAGTTCTTTGCCGCATTCAGAATCAGGCCGACGCCAAGGTTGTAGCCGAACAGATCGGCTTTGGCGCCGCCCGCTTCCTCGGCGTCCGGGATAAACGTGGCCCCCGCATTGAGATGGGTTGTCCATCGCGTGGAAAGCGTGAGGCTGACCGGCATGTTCGTCTGGAATCCAAGCGCATCGTTGCCGAGACCCTCCTTTTCCTCGCCTGTCGGCAGGATCAGCGAGAGACGGGGGGAGAAGGCCACGCGATCCGACGCGAGGGCCTGGTAACGGTAATTGATCATCACGTCGCCCAATCCGTCGTGGCCGTTGGAGGCGTCGGGCCGAAAGAGCGGGATGGTATACGACAACTGATGTTTTTGATTGGGCACGGGCCATTCCTGGGTAAAGGTGTATGCCCACGTGCCGTCGCGCAGGTATTGGAACGTCTGGATGTGTTGAACGACGCCCGTTTCCTGGTTGTAGGCCTCCTCGATCAAGAAGGAATTGTCTTCGATGCGCGGCGGCGCTTCGGACGGTTCGCCCGCCTGCCGGGATTCCGCCTGCGCGAAAAACGAGGCCGCGATCAACCCGCTCAGCGCCAGATAATGCACGAATCGGAAGCGAATTTTCATGACGTTCCTCAAATGGCTTCGGCTGTCGAACGACGTGCCGTGTCCGGCGTGTCGCCGAGGCTGTTTCGGAAACGGTCCATGTCGGCGGCAAGGGCGTCGCGGGCAAGGACGAGATCGCTGCTGTGCACGATCAAGTTGGCGCCTTTTCGAGCCCATTCGATGTGTTCCTCGATGCCGAATGAATAGTGCAACCCCGCCCCGATGTTTCGGGCGCGGGCTTTTTGGATGATGGAAACGACGGTTTCGCCGAAGGCGGGATCGCGGTAGCGTTCGGGAATGCCCATGCTGAGCGAGAGGTCGTGCGGGCCGATGAGGACGGCGTCGAGACCGGGCACGCCGAGGATCTCTTCGAGCCGTTCGACGGCGGGAACGCTTTCGACGTTGACGATGGCCATGCGGCCCTCGTTCCACTTCGCGAGATAGTCGCGCAACTCCGGTTCAAGGGGGTCGCCGGCGAGCGCGCGTTGCATGCGCTCGCCCTTGAGCGGGCGTAACTTGACGGCGCCGCACAATTCGCGAACCTGTGAAACGGACTCGACGTAAGGAAAAACGACGCCCGCCGCGCCGCCGTCGAGCGCCATGCAGGCGCGGTACGGATCGGGTTCGGGCACGCGCACGATCGGCGGCAGACCCAGCGCGCCATAGGTCTGGCACATCCAAGCCAGTTGCGTGCGTTCGATGGGGATATGTTCGGTGTCAATGAAAACGAAGTCAACCCCCGCGCCCGCCATTGCCCGTGGCCACAGCGGCGAAGGCGAAACCACGCATGTGCCGTAAACGCGCCGCCCGGTGCGCAGCGCGGTCTGGAGTTCGGCGGACGTCATCGGAAATCAGGCGCTTGGCGGCGCTTCCGCGGCGATATCGGGCGCGGCCGGCGCGGGGAGGGGCTGCTGGCCCGGCGCGCGCATGGCGCATGCGCCCTCGAAAAGGACCCCCTCGGCGATGCTGACGCGCGGCGCGGTAATGTCGCCGAGCAGTTTGCCTTTTTCGGTGATTTCGAGCCGGTCCTGGGCAAACACGTTGCCCTGCACCTCGCCGCCGATGATGATCTGGCCGGCCATGAGGTCGGCCTTTACGCGGCCGGTCTCGTGGATGACAATGGTGTCGTCGCTCATGATGCGTCCGGACACCATGCCCTCGATACGCACGGTGCCCTTGCACTTGACCTCGCCGTTCACCATCGTGCCCGGCCCGATAATCGTCACGACGCGCGTTTCGCTGTATCCCTTTTTCTTCGGTTCCATCATGGGTCTATCCGCCTCTCCGGTCCCACGTATTGCCTTGTCCTTGATCGGACAGGCTGGACAGCCTGTCCAGGCTGTCGTATGCAATGCCTCGTCCTCGATCGGACAGGCTGGACAGCCTGTCCCACGTTCAAGGCAGCCTATCCAGGCTGTCTACATGTTCCCTTGTATCACAACGCGATCCGCGCTGCAACATGATTCGGACACTACAACGGCACGAACAGCCGGCGCGCGCGCTTGATGGACGGTTCGCCCGGCTTGGCGGGTTCGTCGCAAAATTGCTGGTACCGTTGCTTGACGTGCGCCTCGATGTCCGCGGGCGCCGCCTCGACGGGCAGGCAATTCCAGACATCCAGGACAACGTATTGATCGCCGCAGCGGCGGGCGGTCAATTCGATCCCATAGAGGCGATCGCCGGCCGAGAAATACAGCGAGCCGGTGAGCGAACGAGCCGCCTCGTTCATGGTCGCCGCGTCGAAAATTCGGGCTTCGACCCCGCCGAAGGCCAGCGGACGCGCCTGTTCAAGGGCGATTCCCTCCTTCACGAGGACTTCGCGGATGGCGAGCAACGATTCCATGCAGGGCCGGCGATTCCCGGATGCGGGTTTGCGCGATTTGAACAGGCGCTGGTCGTCCTCGCGCAAGATCGCGGCGCCGGTCTCGCTGTCGGCGCAAACAGCGGGCGGATCGCCCAATCCGCTCGTTTTCAGGGCGTCGAACACCCCGGTGGCCATACGCAGAATGGATTCCGCGTCTTTGGCGCGAAGCGGTGAACGCAGGAAATGCGTTGCGCCGGCGGCCATGACGGCCAGACCCGCCAGCGCGGCGAGCAAGACCAGGCGTGGAAACAGGCGGCGGGGTTCGCGTTCGGTTTGATAGACAGTGCGAAGCACGCCCTGCTCGAATTGCAGGCGTACGCCGGTTTTCATTCTGTCGTGCATTCCGTATCCACCTCGGCGAGGATTCTAAACGATGTTGACGCCGGCATCGGAGGACGGCGAACCGGATCCCGCAGGACGCACCCGGCCGGTGACCGCCTCGCACATGTCGCGCGGACTCATGCCGGGCGGCAGATAAGCGGCCGCGCTACCCGCCGGCGCCTTGCCCTCGGTCCCATAAATAAAGACGGGAATGGCCTCGACCCAACGCGCAGCCTTGAGCAGGTCCAAAAATTGAACGCCCGCCACGTCGGACTGCGCATGGTTCACCAGCACGGCCGTCGGCGGAATCATGCGAAGCCGCAACAACGCCTCGACCGAACTCGGCGTGGCGAACACGTGCCAGCCTTTCTCCATGAACGCTTCCCGCAGCGGCGTGATGCGTTCCTGATCCTGTTCGACAATCAGCACGCGGGGCGGGGTTTTGTGATCGCCGCTTGATCGTTCGAGGGAAGCCGCCACATAAAAAGCCAGATCGCTCTGAAAATGTTCCTGCCCCTCCTGAAATTCGCATCCGAAGAAGGTGCCCGAATCGGTCGCGTGGGCGTTGCGCACCTTGGCGCGCAACCCCGAAATGGGCACGCCGTCGGGAAGCGTGAACGTCAATTCGACGTCTTCGTCGTTCGACACGGCGATCGGCGCCGACACGCGGCAGCCGTTGATGCTGAGATCGCGCAGTTCCGCCTCGCACTCCTTGCCTTCGAGCGCCAACCGGCAGGGAATGAAAAGATCGATGCGCTGATGCTTGCGGAACGTCACCAGTTCCATGCTCTCCGGCCACGCGACAAGACAGTAGGAAATATGCGGGCGCGTGTCCCAGTCGAGAATCGTTGACTCGAAACCGCAGGCGTTGCCGTGCGTCAGGAACCGGACCACGCACGGCTCGCCGCGTTCCAAGTGCAGGTAGCGGTTTTCCGTGCGGGGGCGATCCAGCATGATATACCGCGACTTCACCCACCCGCGAACCATCGAGCGGTATCGCTGGCCCGAATGACGCGCCACCGCCAGATGCAGCAGCACCGGCTCGTCTATGACCAGAAACGACTCTATGTCCGCACGTTGTTCGGCCATTTCTCCCGACTTTCAACTTGACTGACGGTAACTCTACCACAACGATTTGGGCCTACACAAAACCACATCCGATTTCGGCGGGAATTATTCCAAGTCCACCCGAGCCGCTTTGTCCACAACCGGAACACAAGAGGAAGACATGCTTGTCCTGGCCGTCGCGGCGGCGGCCAGCATGCACGCCAAAACCGCCAGCCCAAGTCCCGAAACGCGTTTGCCCATGGCAAGACTTTCGGGATCGAAACGAAATTCGACCGCGTGGATGCCGGGCTCGATCACGCATCCCATGAAATCGCCGTTCACCCGTTCCACGACAGCGTGTTTGCCGTCAACGGTCGCCCGCCAACCCTGGTGGTAACTTGCAGCGAGGACCAACAGTTGCCGCGAGGAGGCCTCGGCTTCGATGCGGTAGTAGCCCGGGTGGGAGGCCGTGCGCAAGATCGTGCCCGGCAAACCGTCCGGCAATGCGAGGGGACGCTCCACAAAGGCCGCGCGAAACAAGTCCACGCCCTGTATGTCGCGTTCCAGGTTGTCGCTCTGAAGCGTTTCGGTCACCAAGCGGACGCGCGGCAGGACATGCCGCAGTTCGATCCATTCCGGTTTGATATGGGGGCGCTGCGGGACGCGTGTCGCCCAGCGCACGCCGGCGAGTCGAAGGGCGGCCGGATGATCCACGTCGTAGGTGAGCCGTGTGCGCAGGTCCACGCCGGTGTACCCCCCGCAATTGTCAATGTTCCGCAGGCTGAATGCGTTGGCCTCGTGCTGGTACAGCCGGGCGCCCGCGACCGGCGGCGGCGGAAACTGCCCGATGTATTCGCTCAACGTCTGGGGCTTGGACGGCCAGACAAAATGCAGTCCGTACAAGGCCTGATCCCCGGTGGCAAACAATACCAGCGCGGCCAGCGCGATCCGGGAGCCGCGCGAGGACGCCAACACAAGGATCGCGGCCAGCGTAATCAGCACGGGGCCGATGAACCACGCGGGCATCGGAGCGAGACAGGAGGCGTACAACTCCTGCAAGGGTTGGAACCGTATCGCCAACAGGCCCGCCAAAATCCACGACGCCGCGACCAGTCCCGCCAGCAGTCCGGCGGGTGCGCGTCCCGGCGGCCGGTTCAGCCCGGCGAACGCGAATGCGCCAAGAACGGCCAGCGAGAGGTGGACCAGCACGATGTGCCGGGCCGCCCCGCGAAACGATCGCAGAAACGGCAGTTTAGACACGAACGGATAGACCCACGCGTGTTCACCGAACGCCATCAGCAGCGCAAACGCGCCAAAAACAAAGGCGGCGCACGCCAGAGGAACCGCGGACACTCCTTCGGATGGCGTCGGCCCGCTGTTCGATGCTCTCCGACCATTTCGCGATCCCCACAACATTCCCAGCGCCCATGCGGCCAACGCCGTGGCGGCGGCACCGTTGTACAAGCCGAATTCGACGGCGGTGGGCTTGGACATGCGGCCCGCGTAGATGCCTTCCGTAAAAAAGTACGGCCCGATAAACTGCAACAGGTTCTTCGGTTCCAGGGACAGCGAAAAACTGAACGCCGGCGACGGTTGGGCGCGTTCCGACCCGGCCAGCATGTCCAAAGTGGGAATCCACTGGACCGCCCCAATCGCCATGCCGGTCCCTTTTGCGAAGGCAAGCCACGCCAGCCGCGCGACAACGACCCGGGCGGACTCGCCGCCCCGAATCAGAATGCCCGCCGCAAACAGCGCATAGGGCCCTTCGGCCAGCGCGGAAAAATACACGGCCTGCGGGAATCCCAGCAGCCATTGCGACGCGGACAACAGCGCGACGCCGGCGGCGGCCATGCGGCGCGCGCGCGGATTTTTCCCCCGCAAAGAAACATCCACCAACGCAAGCAGCCACGGAATGTGCGAAATCACCTGCAGCGCATTGATGTGCATGCTGTGCAGCAGGTTAAAACCGCCGAACGTGAAAAGCGACGCGCCGAAAAGGCAGGCGGGCATGGGCAACCGCCAGCGCCGTAGAAAAAGGACCGTCCCCGCGAACATAAACGGGTAGGCCATCACACACTCAAGGACAAAAGCCGGTTCCAGCGCGAGGAAACGGTACAGCAGCCAGTGCAATGGGTGGTACATGCCCGCCTGCCCTTCCGCATGGACGTAATAGCCGCACAGGATGGACGGCATCCAGGCAAAGTCGAATCCCTGCCGGAGGCATTCGTTGTAGAACGCGCGCAACGGAAGATGATAAGCGCCCAAATCGGAATACGTGTAAACGCGGCCGGTGAACAGGGGATAAGCCAAGACCGCCAGGATCGCGGCGGCGCCGGCCAGAATGCAAGAGGAAGGATGAAGGATTACAGATGAAAAACGAAGCGAACGCCTTGCCGGTTCTTCGTTCATCCTTGCCGATCAGCCTTGCACGATGCGCTCGATAATCGCCGTCGTGGATTGTCCCTCCACGCCGGGGATAATGGCGATGCGCCCACCGTAGCCCTCGACGACGCGCCGCTCTTCCTGCACGATCGTTTCAAGCGTGTAATCTCCGCCCTTGGCATACACGTCCGGTTTCAAGGCTTCAAGAAAACGAACCGTCGTCTTGTCGCCGAAAATGACGAGGTAATCCACGCACGCCAAGGCCGAAAGCACGAGCGCGCGATCGGCTTCGTTCACAACCGGACGGGTCGGCCCCTTGTTTTCGCGCACCGAAGCGTCGCTGTTGAGTCCGACGACCAGCACGTCGCCCAGTTTCGCCGCTTTCTGCAAATAGGTAATGTGCCCGACATGCAGGATGTCGAAGCATCCGTTCGTCCATACGACGGTCTTGCCTTCCATTTGGAGACGTTGGACGACCGGCGCGAGTTCGTCGAGCGTTTTCAGTTTGGCGGGCCCCTTGGCCCCCTCGATGGCCCGCAAGGTTTCCTCGCGCGTGACCGTAACCACGCCTTTTTGGGCGACGGCAACGCCGGCGGCGGCGTTTCCCACAAACGCGGCGTCGCGCAACGTGCCGCCGGCCAGCATCGTCAGTGTCACGGCCGCCGTGACCGTGTCGCCTGCGCCGGTAACGTCCACCACGTCGCAGGGCAGGATCGGAACGGTCTCGACGGATCCGTCCTGGGCGAAGATCGTAATGCCATCCGGTCCGCGGGTAATCATGGCGTTGCGCGCGAACGACAGGAGTTTACGGCCCGCTTCCATAAGGGATGCCTCGTCGCGCACGTCAACGCCCGTCGCAAGCCCCGCTTCACGGTCATTGGGCGTCACAAGGTCAAAATCCTTGAAGGCCGATGCCCGCTTGCGCGAATCGGCGACCGTAAGCAATTTGTGTTTCCGGGCGCATGCAACGATTTCGGCGATTACACGTTCAGTTACGACGGACGACACCTGATCGCCGACCATGATCGCGTCCACTTCGGGCGCGCGCGCGCGAATATTGGCGACGACCTGCTCCTCGACGTCGCCGGAAATAAACACGGGCGCGGGCGTGTCCGTGCGCAGCACTTCCTGTGTCGGCGTATTGTGTCCGCCCGCCCGCAACTTGCCGTAGGTGTTGGTGGGGCGTCCCGGATCCGTCACCACACCGGACGTGTCCACGTTGCGCACGGCGAATTCCTTGCGGACAATGTCGGCGTTTGAATCGTTGCCCACCACGCCGATCATATAGGTCTTGGCGCCCAGCGCCGCCACGTTGCAGGCGGCGTTTCCCGCAGCGCCGGGATTGTGTTTACGCTCCTGCACCTCGAAGATCGGTATCGGCGCCTCAAGGCTGATGCCGGTCACGATGCCGAATACATTCTCGTCCAGATAGATGTCGCCGACAACCAGCACGCGCTTGGTCTCGAATCGCGCCAGCAACTCGCGGTAATTCGTCTGAGTCATGTGATCCCTTGCTCCAATAGAACCGTTCCGTGGAACAGACAGTCGAGTCTGTCCACGCTTCGTACAGGCGGACAGGCTGGACAGCCTGTCCCACTATGTATAAACGGCGGGGACAGCCTGTCCGACTGTCTGTAGCGCGCGCTACCGCACGCGATCCCGAAAATGCACGCAACCGATTCTAGCCAATAGGCGGGAGTTCAATCAATCCGTTCCGGCTTCCGCGGCTTCCACGCCTTCACTTCGCTGCATTGCGCAAAGTCGTCTTCAAACATGCGCTTGACGGCCTGTATGGCATCGGTGTCGAGGGTGGCAATGGCGGATTCGGTGTAGTATTTTTCGGACGTAAACGTCGTGTTGTACGAACCGATGGCCGCGACAACGTCGTCAACCAGGAATCCCTTCGAGTGCATCGGGGCGTCGCCCGAATACTCGAAGATGCGCACGCCCGCCTCCAGCAGCGGCGGATATTCCTGGCGCGTAAAATCGTAGTAAGGCCCGGCCCCGAACATGATCATGCGCATGTTGCGCCGCGAATTGGTCATGAGACGCACGTCCACGCCGCGTTTCGCGGCGGCGATGAGCGCCTGTTTCTGAATCGGCGCCGGCCGCATCGAAATGCACTGCCAATAGACATGCGATTGGGCGCGGTCTATCGTTTCCTTGAAAAAGGGCGTCATGTGCGCGACGCCGTTGTACTCGAAAGGCTGCTGATACAGGAACCGCGTCAGGCCGCGGACCCGGCAACCGTATGGCGCCCGCGGATCCGGCGCGAGATAGTCCTCGTAACGCAGGTGCGCGGGAAACATCGCTTCGGCATACGCGGCGCGTAACTGGCGGTCCGCGCAATCAAAGGATTCCTGGTCCGCGGAACGGTTCCAGCGCTTCACGAATTCCGCCTCGACGATCGCGGCCTGCGGGCCGCGCACATAGATGTCCGTGTCGCGCCACGCCTTCTTCGCGACGGTGCCGCCGCGCTCGTAACGTCCGCTCCAGTTCATGCCGCCGGTCAGCGCCTCCTGGCCGTCCACCACGAGGTATTTGTCGTGTAAATGCTTGCGCCAGAATTTGGCGGGGTTCGGAAAAACGACCTCCGACATTTTGCCGTACATCTCGACGCCAATCCCGTTTTGCCTCATTTTCTTGTAAAACGGCCGGTTGGCGATGGAGTACATACCGAAAACAATCATCTTGACGTCCACGCCCTCTTTCTTTTTGCGGATCAACAGATCGGCGAACTTCCGGGTCGTTTCGTCGTTGAATATGTACATGGTCGTGAAATAGATGGACTTTTTGGCTTCTTCGAGCATGCGCCAGCGCACCGGATACGAGGCCACGCCGTTGACCAGCACCTGGATTTCGTCGCTCACACTCAGGACGCTGTTGGTCTTTTCGTTCAGTTCGCGCTGAAACGCCGGTTCGAGAATGGGATGCAGCGGCGGCAGCGGGCCGTCCGCGCAAGCCGCACCGGTCGGGATCAGGAACAAGACGGCGCATAGAAAATGTTTTATTTGCCTGAAGAACATGGCTATCCTGTGAACTTGTTGTAAATGAAAACGGTACAATAACATATAAGCGTAAAAACATGCCAGAAACCAGCCATGCCACGGACGAACGATCAATGGAAGTGAGCGAATCATGATTTTCTCCCACCGTTCTTTGCGCGACAGGGATGTCTTGCGGAATGCCGCGCTTGCGATGCTGTTGGTCTCTTTTGTCGCGGCAACCACCGCCTCAGGCGCAACAGACGCACCGGCGCCCACCGTCTCCGCCGCATTCGAAACCGGCGCCGTCCATGCCGGAGCGACGGCCCGCGCCAACGTGAATGTCATCTTTGCCGAGGGATGGCACGTCAATGCGCACAAACCCAACGATGAATACCTGATTCCCACGGATCTGAAAATTGATCCGCCGACCGGCATCGCCGTCCGTGAAACCACCTATCCCGAACCGGAGAAAATGGTTCTCGAGGGGACCGGCGAAACGCTGCTCACCTACGGGCCCAAATTTTCCATCGGCATCATGTTCGACATCGCACCGGATGTCCAGCCCGGCGAACACACCATAAACGGCGTCCTTGAATATCAAGCCTGCGACAAAAAACAGTGTTACCCGCCAAACTCGATTCCCGTGACATGGACGGTCAATGTCATTTCAGCAACACAATCGCTTGCGCCGCAACCCACCCAATCGCCGAAGGAACCGAACACAAGCACGAGCACGAATATCCCAAACCCCATACCCCAAACCCCATACCCCAATGCCGATTGGATTCCACTCGCAAACGCATTCACCGTGGCGGGCGACGCGTCCGGATACCTCAATGCGACGGATTTCATCGCCTTTCTCGATGAGGTCGAAACCGGCCGCGGCATGGCCGGCAAGAATTCCCTTGTCGGCCAAACCGGCTGGCTTGTCGTCGTGTTCGCGATTGTCGGCGGATTGCTGCTCAACCTGACGCCGTGCGTGCTCCCGCTGATCCCCATCAACCTCGGCATTATCGGCGCGGGGGCCAAGGCCGGATCGCGCGGGCGCGGATTCCTGCTCGGCGGAACCTACGGCACGGGCATCGCGATCACATACGGCGTGCTCGGACTCGTCGTCATCCTGGGCGTGTCCAAAACCTTCGGGGCGATCAACGCCACGCCATGGTTCAACGCGGGGATTGCGATCGTTTTCACGGCGCTTGCCCTTGCGATGTTCGACGTCTACCTCTTGGATTTCACGCGCTTTCAGACCCGACTCGGTTTCCGGAAAGGCGGCGGCCATTTTACCGCCGCGTTCGTCATGGGCGCGGTTTCGGCGCTGCTCGCCGGCGCCTGTGTCGCGCCGGTGATTATTTCGACCATCGTCTACGCGCAGGACCGTTATGCGAACGGCGTGTGGGCGGCGTTGTTCCTGCCGTTTCTCGTCGGCGTGGGCATGGCGTTGCCGTGGCCCTTCGCGGGCGCGGGACTGTCCTTCCTTCCCAAGCCCGGCGCGTGGATGGTGCGCGTGAAACAGGCGTTCGGCGTGCTGATCCTTTTATTCGCGGCCTACTACGCCCATCTCGCCTACGACCTCGTGCGCGCCCGGCATGCCGACGGCGAACTGGCCGGTTGGACGCCTTCGATCGCGGAGGGTCTCGCCCGGGCACAACGCGAACAAAAGCCCGTGTTCATTGATTTCTGGGCGACATGGTGCAAGAACTGCACCATGATGGACAAAACGACGTTCCTCGACCCCGATGTCCAGAAGCGCATGGCCGGATACGTCAAAATCAAATTCCAGGCCGAGCGTCCCAGCGATCCCGACACGCGGAAGGCCATGGAACACTTCGGCGTTGTCGGTCTGCCCACCTACATGGTCCTGAAACCACCGAAACCATGACGGTCGGCGGATCGGCTATATAGTAAACTGTGCAGGATAAGTTCCTTGCCCGCACAACGTGGGACAGGCTGTCCAGCCTGTCCGACAGGGCGCACATCGCGCTTACGACGACATAACCGATTATTTGGGTGGGACAGGCTGTCCAGCCTGTCCGACAGGGCGCGCCTTCGAAATGGACAAATTGGACCGTCGGTCCAGCATAATAAGGTTCATCAGACTTTTGGAAAACGCTCTTATAGGCCGAGCGTGGCGAGAAAAGCCCGGTTGCGGCGGGCGCTTTCCATCGGCGTGCCCATGCCCGGAAGGACATCCTGTTCCACGACGACCCAGCCGGCATACGCGCGCGCGTTCAGCCGCTCCATCACCGCGCCGAAATCAACGCAGCCGCGCCCCAACTCGCAAAAGACGCCATGGCCAACCGCCTCGAAGTAATCGTGCTTTTCGGCGCGGGCGCGCGCGGCGACACCGGGATCGCAGTCCTTGAAGTGCATGTGCCAGATTCGGTCCGCGAAGCGATCCAGCGCCTCGATGACGGCATCGGAATTTCCCGCGCCGTAGGCATAATGGCCGGTGTCGAGAACCAGCCCCACCACGCCGGGGTCGGTCATGGCCATGAGCCGTGCAACCTCGTCCGGCGTTTCGATGTATCCGCCGCAGTGATGATGGAACACCGTCCTGAGTCCGCACGCGGCCTTTACAGCGCGCGCAATACGGTTCGTTCCCTCGGCGAACGCCTCCCATTCGGCATCGGAAAGGCCCATGTCCGGCGCAATACGCCCGGCGTTTTTCGTGCGAACGGGATCCGTGCCGTTGTCGTCCGCCAAAACGAGAAACGGCCGGTTTCCGGGCGATGCCGCGGCCAGCAGACGCGCCACGCGCAGCGCCGCCGCCTCGCCTTCGGCGTGCAGGGCCGGCTCCTTCAACGCCACCGGCACGAAAGCGCCGATCAACGTCATGCCGCGCGATTCGAGTTCCGCCCGCAGCCGATCCGGTTCGGTGGGCATGAAACCCCAGTCCCCCAGTTCCGTGCCGGCGTAACCGGTCGCAGCCATTTCATCGAGCACACGGCGGAATCCCGCGCTCTCGCCTTCCAGACTCTCGAATTCCAGCGCGCCCCACGAACACGGCGCGTTGCCCACGCGAATCGCCGGCATAGTACCATCCTCCTTCCATATTTCTAGCCCGACTGTATCACATCGGCCCTGGAGGATTGAAACCCCTTCAGCCCCAACGCAGACCTATCTAAATTCCAGGCAAGCCCGGCTCGTCAGACGTCATACGCTTTCTGCGGCCAAGCGTCATAATCTTGCTCTTGCTCTTGCTCCTGCTCTTGCTCCTGCTCTTGCTCTTGCTCTTGCTCTTGCTCTTACTCTTGCTCTTGCTCCTGCTCCTGCTCCTCGTGCTCATACGCGTAATCGTCATCGAGAGAACACGAGGCGGATCAATTACAAGCACGATGACGAGCACGATCAGGAAGACACGGAAGCCCCTCCCAGCAATCGGGCATCATCGTCTTCCGTGCCATTAGATGCGGCTGCACGGTTTCGGTCCCCAAAATTAGATACCGCTCTGATGGTTCGATGTTGTAGAATGACCGTCTGGGTTGTACCGGCCCCACGCGCAACTTTTTCGCGCGCCGCCGGATAAAACACCATCGGGAGCGGCTGTGGAGCATCCCTTCGGAGAACGCCAATGGTCTTTATTACGCGACTAATCATTTACCTTGCGATGACATTGCTGGGCGTCGTCTCGATGTGGACGACCTACGTCAGCGTGCGCGATTCGATTCTCCCCGAGCCGGTCGTCCGGCTGAACCTAGGACAAGGCGTTGTCTGGGACTGTTCCATCATCGCGCTGGGTTTGTCGGTGGCGATCGGCCTGATGCTGTTCGCGCTCAAGGTAGCCATCATTGACGAGCAGAAACGCCTCAATATCCTCGGACTCATCGGCCTGACGGTCGTCGGCTTCATCAGCATTTCGTTCAATCTGGACGTTCTGTACCGAACGGCGGACCGCGATTTCTTCGTGCGCTACTCGTCCGAAAAAATGCGCGCGGTCTACGAAGATTATCTGCGCGAGGCGCAGACGATCCTGCTCGCCAAGGAAGAGAAGGCGAAGAAAGACATCGCCCGGCAGAAAGGCGAACTGGCCGCCGAAATCAAGGGACTGCGAAAGGCCCCCGAAGGATACGGCCCAATCGCCAAGGAAGAGGATTACAAATTGACCGTCCTGCAGGAAACGGCGGCCGTGGACCTCGAAAACATCACGATGGCCTTGGCGAAAAAGGACGAAGCCGACACCCTCTTGAAAACGACGCATCCGGCGAAGATCGAAGAGGTGGATGAATTGCAAAACCGACTCCGCGTCGCCATCAAGGACATTGGCGCCCATGCCGGCCTGCCCTTGCCCGCCGTGGTCAAAATCGAAAGCCCCCTCTTCGCCGTTTTCGCCAAAGTGTTCGATTTCAACACCATCGGCATCAAGGAAATCTTTTTCCTTGTGGTCGCGTTTTTCCTCGATCTGGGCGACATCATCGGATACAGCCTGATTCCGAACAAGCCCAAAAAGAAGAAGGAAGAACCCTTGCCGGACTTCACGGAACCCGAACGAATGTTTCGTGCGCGTCTGCAGGACGAATCCGCCGCAATCCCGCGTCTTGAACTAGCCATCGAGCCGCAGCCCGCGCCGGAGGCGGATCCGCCCACCGAAAACCTGCCCGCCGCCGCGCCCGAACCCCGGCGTCCCTTCGGTTTCCGCAGAAAATAAAAACGGCCACCGCCGGACAAACAAGAAACCCATTCGCCGGGCCCGAGGCGACGAATCCTCTTTCGACAGACAGATAGTTGCCTATGACGCACATGGCGCCGGACCGGCCATGAAATCAACGCGTTCCGATTGCAGAATGCGGGGCACAAGCGTGTGGCCTTCTTCGATCAAGACGCCCGTGGCCCGGGCGGCGGATTCGGAATAAGCCTCCGCCGGGCAACCCGCGATGCCTTCGCCGGCAAGCACAAAGGGGACGGGGCCGTGCGCATGGGTGCGCGTCGAAATTGCGGTGACATGATCGGGCGCCACGAGAATCCGGGTGTGTGGATGCGCGGACAAATACTCCAAAAACGGGGCGACGACGTAGGCGTCGAAATCCTCGATTGCGCGAATCTTGAGATCGGTCCGGCCCTGGTGGCTGGTTTCGTCGGGCGCTTCGACGTGAAGGTAGACGAAGTCGAATTCGCGCAGCGCCTGTTGGGCGGCCGACACTTTGCCTTTGTAATTCGTGTCGAGATACCCCGTGGCGCCGGGCACCTTGATCACGTTCAGGCCGGCGGCAACCCCGATGCCGTTGACCAGATCGACCGCGGAGATGACCGCCCCCGTCAGGGCGAAGCGTTCCCGGTAGGATGAAAGTTTCGGCGATAGGCCCTGTCCCCAGAGCCAGACCGACGTGGCGGGATTCTTGCCTTCGGCCATCCGGGCCCGGTTGACCGGATGATCAGCCAACACGGGACGCGACGCCTCCATCAGCGCGCGGGGAAATTCCGATCCGGGTCCGGAAGGCAGGTGGTCCGCATACGGCTGATCCGTGATATCATGGGGCGGCGTGCAGACGATGTTCGCCAATTCGGCGACCTGATCGGGCGGCGCCGTAACGATGGCCAAGTTGCGATAACCGACCCCCGGCGAAAAGTACACCGGGAAACCCTGGAGCCGATCGTTCAGCGCCGCCATGAGTTGGGCGGATTCCTCGGAGGAAATATGTCCGGACGTGAAATCGGCCATGCGCCCGTCGCGCAGGGTAACGAGGTTGCAGCGAAACGCAACCTGGTTCGGGGCGAGGGTGATGCCCTGATTGGCCGCCTCAAGCGGCGCCCGGCCGGTATACGCCGATTTCGGATCGTACCCGAAAAGCGACAAATTGCCGATGTCGCTGCCGGGTGGCGTGTCGGACGGAATGGGACAGAACAGGCCGCAAGCGCCCATTCGCGCCAATTCGTCCATCGAAGGGGTAAACGCAACCTCCAAGGGGGTACGGTTGTCCAATTCAGAAAGCGGAAAATCGGCCATGCCGTCGCCGACAAGCACTACATATCGCACCTTGAACCTCCTCCGGAATGTCCTCCGGGTCATTTGCACGCTAACACAGAAAAAATGAGCATGTCAAACGGTTTCCATCCGCCCGATTTCGACCGGAATGGCATCGCTCGCCGGTTGATATCCCTTGTGTCTTTTATGTCTCTTTATGACCCTGTAGATCTTTCTATTAAGTTGCAACACCGCCAAATACGTTTATTATGATAAAAATGTAAAAGAAACTAATAATATGACAATTGCTGTTTCGATCTTTTTGGCCGATCATCCATGCGCACGGGAATTGATTTCCCATGTCCCTTCGTCCGTTTTAGCCGGCTTCCCTGAAAATCGTATCGAATGGTCACAAGCGACGCTGGATGCCTTTTCGCGGTATGCAGCGCTGATAGCGGAATGGAATGACCGGGCGGGATTGGTTTCGCCCCGTGACATGCCTCATTTGGCGGAACGGCATATCCTCGATGCCTTGAGCCTATTGCCTTACCTGCCGATGCCAAGTGAAGGAAAAATAACCCTCATGGATATCGGCAGCGGCGCCGGTTTTCCGATCTTCCCCATGAAAATTATGCGCGACGACCTCGAAATCACTTTGATCGAGCGGAATACGCGCAAGATCGCATTCCTGGAATGGGCCGTCAACGCATTGGGCTTTCAAAACATGCACATCTTGGAAGGCGAATTTCCAGCCCGGCAACCCGAAACGAAGCCCCGGTTTATCACGGCGCGCGCTGTGGAAAAACCCACACGCCTCCTCAGAATATTGAAAAACTATTTGACACCCGAAACGATATTTATCTGCCAGTTTCAGAATCCGGGGAAGATTCTGGGGCCGATGTTTCACGTGGAACCTGTGGAGGATGAATGGAGTCGCAGGGGGTGGCGAAGAGGGCATCTTTCAATCGTGAAACGACGTCATTGAAGTGCAGCGCCTCACCGGACTGTTCCACGTGGAACACGGCATCGGCGTCCCCGTAAATCGTCGCAATGGCGATGAAGTGCAGGGCGGCTTCGTAAACGCCCAATGATCCGAGCCGCTCCGGAGTGTATGGCAGCGGCTTCAGTGCATTCAATTGGCCGACATCGTCCCGGAACGCCAAAGCGGCATCGCAGACCTCCTTCGCATCGGGCAGATGTCCGCTGATGGGCGAAAAAACCCGTTCCCCAGCCGCCTTGGCCCATGACGGCAATGCGGTTTCGCGAAATTCATCCTGCCAAAATGGGAGGATGGCGGGACTAATCCACTCGCCGCCCCGGCCCACGCAATGAAACCGGATCAAGGCATCCAGTTCCCGCTTGCGGCGGGTCCACGCCTCGGTTGGTTTCTTGTTGACGGCCGCCGCTATCCGCAACCCGGCATCCACACCCATGTAATGCTCCAGAAACGTCATGTCGTCCACGGTGTCCCGCCAACGGTTTGCATCGAATCCAGCCAAGGGCTGACGGTTCCGGGAATCCACCCAGCGGACCAAAAAATCCACCGTGCTTTCGGTCGCCGGCCAGCAGGACGCTAGAAACTCATACCGCTCGACCTCAGGCAAACACCGGGCATGCCGCCAAAAAAAGGAAAGCACCCAAGCGCCCACGCCGGGATCCAAAATCGTGTCGGGAAGCACTTCCGCGCCATCGGCCAAGACCAAGACCGGCCACGACCCAGCCGGACGGCCGGGATTGTCTGTCCGGCGGATCAAATCAAGACAGAACCGGGCGTGTTTCTGCGCCCGATCCGGCATGTGGGCCAGATCCCATGCATACGCCACCCAGACGCTCTCCCGCAGAGCATCGAACGGCAATCCGCCGACCGGCGTATGCCCGGTAATCACCGCGCCGGTCGCCGCATCCAGACTTTTCTCCATGACAAGCAGATCTTCCGAAAGAGACGCAAAGGCCGGACGGTCCCGTTCGGCGGACAACGGGGCGAGCGAACCCCGACCCGATTCGCCCGAATAGGATTCAGCGCATATCAATACCAAAGTTAGTGATACAAGCATGTAATTGTATTTATATACTATTCTAAGGTCCTGCGTCATGGATTGCCGCTGTCCTTCGCGTGTTGCGGACCGCGCTGTTCCGGTCCGGATCGCCTGCGTCCAAATTACAGTGTGCAAACGACATTTGCAACCGGCGCCGAATCTTTCGCCTTTTTTCATTGCAACGTGGCAAGGATTGTTGTAGGATGGCGTCAGGCTCATGGTTCAATCATACCTTGGCGCAAGAAGTGAAGTTTGAATAGGCGCTCTATCGGTTTGGAGTGCCGTTTGGCAAGCAAGGCAAACGGTTTCCTTGCCCGTCGGCGAACGCTCCAGCCTTTTGAACGCCGGAAAGGAAACTATCCCATGAACACGAAAATGCATTTATTTTTCATGGCGGCGATAGCCTTGCCGATCCTGGCAGGACCGGCGCTGGCCGGGCCGCCGAGCCTGATGCTGAGCACCGATTTCAGCAGCCTTCCCCCCGGGACGGTCGTACAGGGCAGCGCCGGGCTTTCCGGTGGATACTTGCAGTTGACGCCGGCCACCGGTAGCCAACAGGGCGCGTGGTATTGGGATCCCGGCCAGGTGCTGACCACGTTCCACCTCAAATGCGACATCTACATGGGCAACGGCTCCAGTCCTCCCGCGGACGGCATGGCCTTCTGCTACGGGCCGCTCAACTGGAGTAGTTCGTTCGGCGAATACGGATACGGCAATGGACTGCGGGTGTGCATGCCGACCTACAACACGAATCGCCTTATCGTCTATTACGGCGCAACCACCGTCGCCGACATCGCCCTTTCCAGCGCGATACTCGTCAACAGCCGGTGGACGCAATTCGCCATTGATATTGACGCCAACGGCACGTGCTATGTCTCGCACGACCGGAATTTGTATGTGTACCACACCATTTCCGGCTGGAATCCGCAGGCGGGGTGGACGGTCGGCGTAGGCGGTCGCACCGGTGGCGCGTGGGAATTAAACGCGATCGACAACCTCACGATTTCCAAGTCGGAGCCGTTCGCCGTTTCCATGACCCGCGCCAGCGCGAATCCGGTTGTCGTGGGCGCATCGAGCATTGATTACACGACGCTTTTCAACGAAACGGTCTTCAATTTGGGAACCGCGGATTTCAACCTGACGACGACGGGGAGCGCGAGCGCGGCCGTCGCCTCGGTCATCGGCCCCAACTTCGCCGTCAACGAGAGTTTCGCGTCCGGCCCCGGCGCGGGCACGCTTGTGGGCAGTGCCTTGATTACTTCGGGCGAATTGCATCTCACCGAGGCCGTGAACGGCCAGACGGGGCGATGGTATCTCGCTCCCCGGCGGATGGCGGGCTTTTATTCGCAATTCGATCTATACATCGGCGGAGGAAACGGCGCGGATGGTTTCCTGTTTGCTTACGGACCCGACGCGACATCTTCGGGCATTGACGGGCCGGCGACCGGCCTCGCCGTTTCGTTCGACACCTACGACAACGGCGGCGAGGGCACGCCCAATATCGTCATCAAGCATGCCAACGTCGAGCGGCATATTACGAGCCGGGCGCTTCGGACCGGTTCCTGGGTGCCGGTCCGGATCAACGTGACGACCGAGGGACTCTGCACGGTGTGGTGGAATGGCGCCCGTTGCGGCGCCGACGTGCCGCTGCCCGGATGGAACCCGCAAACCAACTGGTTCGTCGCCCTGAGCGGTTTTACCGGCGGCCTCAACGACCGGCACTGGGTGGACAATTTCCAGATCTATGACAATTCCTACACCGTCAGGCTCAACACGCTGTCCGGCGCGGGAACGGTCCGGCTCAATTTGAACAACGCCACCGTGAACGACTTTGCCGGCAGCAATATCGCTCCCGCCACGCAAGCCGCCGATGAAACATACACGTTCGACCTTGTTCCACCGACGGTGAGCGCGGTCGCGGTGCAGAGCGGCTTGACGGTGGACGTAACCTTCTCCGAGGCCATGGGTTCGGGCGTGACGACGGCCGCCAACTACGCCTTGTCCGGCACAGGCAAGGGCACGCTGGCGACTAATCCGGATTCGGTGGCGCTGGTGAGCGGCAACACCTACCGGCTGACATGGAATACCGGCGAAATGAAGAACGGCGGAAACGTCACCATTGCGGTTTCCAACGTCCAGGACTCCGTCGGAAACACGATCGGTTCGCCGAACAGCGGCACGCATTCGGGCGGCGGCATCGGCACGGCGCCGAATGCCACGGCGGTGACGCCCACAACGCCCAGCCCCACGTCCGGCTCGACGGTGTCCTTTTCGGTGGCGTTCGACGAGGCGGTGCAGAATTTCGATGCCGCTACCGATGTGACGGTCAACACGACCGGCACCGTGGCGTACGTTGGCACAAGCATTTCCGGCGTCGGCCAGAATTACACCGTGGACTTGACGGGCATTTCGGGCGACGGCACGCTCACGCTCGCCGTGAACACGTCCTCGGACGTGGCGGACCTGGGGGCAACGGACTGGCTTCAAGCCAGACGAGCAGCGCGGTGACGGTGGATCAAACGCCGCCGACGGTGACGGGCGTGGCGGTCCAGACGGGCTTGACGGTGGACGTGTCGTTCAGCGAGGCGATGGGCGCGGGCGTGACGACCTCGACGAATTATGCCTTGTCCGGATCGGGCCGGGGCACGCTTGCGGCGAATCCGGA